>DHWW01000171.1 GCA_002413385.1 Granulicella sp. UBA5172 | reverse complement strand
TACAAAATGATGCGGTCGTGACACTAGTACCGCTCTGGACGATGGCGGTTGCAAACGTCTATCGCAAATCGAAGCGGATCACGGTCAGCGCAGAAGAAACGCGTGAAGAACCCTGTGCTGGGAGCCTTCCGGAGCTTGTAGGCGAAATTCCGGATTGGGGATGCGCCCCGTCCTCGGGTTATGGAGGGTGCACCGATGCATGACCCGCTTGCGGTAGAAGGGATGGGTCGCTGGTTTAAACCCGATGACGTATCTATCCGCAGGTGAGACTGCGGTATTCAAAAAGCATGCTGGAGCGCCATCTGAGGATCATCCCGAATGCCAGCACAAAGAACAGCGCTGCCGTCTGTTGCAGCGTAAGCAGGGTATTGAAATAGTCTCGGGCCAGGATTCGTATCGCTGCCAGCACGAGGATGACGGTGAAGAATGCAGTCGAGCGCTGCATCATAACCGTGTCACCTTGCCGCACCAGGCGTGAGGTCCGCAACAGCGGATATGCTAGCCCTAGTGCACCAATCAGGAACGCAATGGTGGCCCACGCCCATGGAATTCGAAATGCAGGGAGGATGAACATCGAGAACCCCGTCGCCATGCCCAATGGCGGGATCACGATCTTCTTAATCGAAACCGCAGTGCGACCCTCGCGTACTCGCCAGACCAAGACTGCGACCAAGCCAGCAAGCGAACCGAGAACCGACATCCCACTAGGAAGAAACATTATGTAGTGAATGATATCTGTTCGCCCGGCAGTAGCTAGACATGCCAAGTGGCCAGGTTGTCCTTCCAATGGCCTCAACGCTGTTGTCGGCGAGCACCGTGGCGAACTGGTCGCCGCTCAGCACGCCCTTAACGACCTGACGGGGCACGATGTAGATACCGCGGGGCAAAGTGTAGCGTCGCGCCATTTCGTGGTATCGATGACCTGGAGCGGAAGCAGGGAGTGCTCGTTGATAGGCGGGGATCAGGGACTCGCCGATACGCTGGACGCGAACTCTTCCTCGGCTTTCTCTACCTCGCCCTCATCGTGGAAGATCTTCGCTAGTGTGAACACCCCCGAGCCAACTCAAAAATAGCTGCCAAGCAATCACCACAAAATTGTCATCCTGAGCGCCACGCGCAGCACAAGTCGAAGGACCTGCCGTTGCCGTTGTTCGTTCTTGCCGTCATCCTGAGCGCAGCGAAGGACCCCGACACCTCAAGCACAACCACAACCGCCCACCCCTTTCTCCCAGCCAAAGCGGGTGCCCCACGTCCGGACTCTCGGACGTGGGCTTCTCCGCCCACAACATCTCAAACTCCCCACAATCCACCTCCCCCAAGAGACCCACCAATCCATCTATGATGGTTAGCCGGAGCGCCCCCAAGCATGAGCCTCACCTCTAAAAAAATCTACCTCACCCTCATCACCACCCTGCTACTAGCCACCACCACCCGCCTCCCAGCCGCCACACCCCAGAAGTGGCCCGCCCAGTGGATCGCCGCGCCCGACGGCCCAGCCCGCGACTGCGACGTCGTCTACTTCCGCAAATCCCTCGCGCTCCCCGCAGTCCCCGCGCACCTCATCGTTAACGTCAGCGCCGACACCCGCTTCGAACTCCACGTCAACGGCCAGCGCGTCGGTGCCGGTCCAGCCCTCGGCGACGTCCACCACTGGCGCTACGAAACCTTCGACCTCACCCCCTACCTCCACTCCGGCTCGAACAACATCGCAGCCATCGTCTGGAACTTCGGCGCCTCCGCAGCCGTCGCCCAGATGAGCTCCCAAACCGCCTTCCTCCTCTCTGCCGAAGACCCGCAAAACTCCTCCATCGACACCGGAGACACCTGGCAAGTCAGCCACGAAACCGGCCGCACTCTCGACCACGCGCAAATGAAGGGTTACTACGCAGCCGGTCCCGAAGAATCCATGGACGGCCGCAAAATCAACTGGGCCTGGGACACGGCCATACCCTCCGGCCACTGGATAAAGGCTCAGCCCATTGGCCAAGCCGCTCCCACCGGCGCACAAGACAGCCCCACCCGCTGGATGCTCGAAAGAGACACCCTCCCCCCAATGCAGTACAAGCCCATCTCCGCCGGCCATGTCGTCCGTCTCACCGGCCTTCCCGCCACCGCGGCCACGTCACTAGAAAAGCCCATCACCATCCCCGCCAACTCCCACGTCACCATCCTGCTCGATCGCGAGTCCCTCACCACCGCCTTCCCCTCTCTCTCCGTCAACGGCGGCAAAGACACCTCCATCGACCTCACCTACGCCGAGGCCCTCTACGACGCTAAAGGCGAAAAAGGCAATCGCAACGAAGTCGCAGACCGCCACATCAAAGGCATCCGCGACCACATCTCTGCCGACGGCGACTCCCGCACCTACCGCACCCTCTGGTGGCGTACCTGGCGCTACCTCCAACTCGACATCACCACCACCAACGCCCCCCTCACCATCTCCAGCCTCAACGCCTTCTACACCGCCTACCCCTTCTCGCAGGTCGCCCACTTCGAAAGCAACGACCCCAAACTCACCCGCATCTGGGACGTAGGCTGGCGCACCGCCCAACTCTGCTCCCACGAAACCTACATGGACACCCCTTACTGGGAGCAGCTCCAGTACGTCGGCGACACCCGCATCCAGGCCCTTATCTCCTACGGCATCACCGGCGACGACCGCCTCGCCCGTCAGGCCATGCTCGCCTACCGCGACTCCCTCCTCACCGACGGCCTCACCCAAAGCCGCTACCCCTCCAACCTCACCCAGGTCATCCCGCCCTTCTCGCTCCTCTGGGTCGGCATGCTCCACGACTTCTACCTCTACCGCGACGATCCCGCCTTCGTCCAATCACTCCTGCCCTCCACCCGCGGAACGATCGACTGGTTCACCGTCCGCCAGCGTCCCGACGGCCTTCTCAACCACATCGAGTGGTGGCCCTTCGTAGACTGGAGCCCCTCCCTCTACAAAGATGGCGTTCCACCTCAGGAAGCCGACGGCGGATCCTCAGCCATCACACTCCAATTCATCGAAGCTCTCCAAAACGCCGCCGAACTCGAAGACCAACTCGGCGAAAAAGACCGCGCCGCCCGCTATCGCGAGCAATCAACCCGCGCCGCCGCCGCCCTCCTGCGCCTCAACTGGGACGAACACACCGGCCTACTCGCGGATACCCCCACCAAGAAGACCTTCAGCCAGCAAGCCAACTCCCTCGCCGTCCTGCTCGACGTCATCCCCCACGACCAGCAACACGCCGTCATGACCCGCATCCTGTCTTCCGTAGCCTCATCCCCAACCATCGCCCCAGCCAGCTACTACTTCCGCTTTTACGTCGCCCGCGCCATGGTCCACGCCGGCCTCGGCGACGACTACATCGCGCAACTCGACCCCTGGCGCAAGATGCTCCAGCTCGGCCTCTCCACCTGGGCCGAAACTCCCGAACCCACCCGCTCCGACTCCCACGCCTGGAGCGCCCACCCTACCCTCGACCTCATCACCCTCGTCGCCGGCATCACCCCCGGCTCCCCCGGCTTCCACACCATCCGAATCGCCCCGCACCTTGGCCCCCTCCAAAACGCGTCCGCCACCATGCCCACGCCCA
>DHWW01000123.1:445-8543 GCA_002413385.1 Granulicella sp. UBA5172 | reverse complement strand
ACCTCCCCGGGTCGCTGCGCGAGAAACTGCGCGTCGTGGATGACTCGTTGCTCGCAGACGCCGTGCTGAACATGATCACGCGGGATACCGGCATCCAGGTCGTCGTTCCGTCGATGCTGCACCTCGATCACCTGCGCGTGAATATCGCGGCGATCGAGCACAGCCGTTTCAGCTCAGAAGATCTGCACTCGCTGCGAGAGGCGATCGGCGATGCTCGACCGCCTCATCAGCGTGATGCTGACTCATAGCACCGGGCTATCGTCGTGCAGCATCGCCTTCCGAATGACCTTGATCGGTGCAGCGCCCTGCCGCATGAAGTCGTCGTGAAACTTCTCCAGGTTGAACGCCGCTCCTTCTTTTTTCTTCGCGTCGTCACGGAGCTTGAGGATTTCCAGCTTGCCGAGCGTGTAGTAGAGATAAAGCGCATCGGACGTTCCACGCTTGGTCTCCACCTCGGCGATAGGCCGCGACTGGTAGCCCTGGTTGACGAAGAAGTCCTCTGCTTCGGGGATGCTCAGCGGTCCACCAACACCCGTATGCATCCGTATGCCGACAACGAAGCGAGCATTACGCAACAACCCATCCTGCAACTGCCCGAGGCGAATCAGCGTGGCCTCGCGCTCGGTCGTCGCGCCGAAGCCCGGTTCACCGTAGCCCTCATCGAGCATCATCTGCTCGCAATAGTGCGCCCATCCTTCGATGTTCGTGTTCGCTCCAATCAGCTTGCGAATCTTCGAGGGAAACTGCGGTGTCCACAAGAATTGCATGTAGTGGCCGGGATACGCTTCATGCACGCTGGTCGAAACAATCGTGCCAATGTTGAAGGCCGCCATGTACTCCGATGTGCGTTGCGCGGACCAGCTCGGGTCCGGCAGTGTGACGTTGAAGTACGCCTTGGCCGAGTGCGTCTCAAACGGCCCAGGCGCGTCCATCGAGGCCTGCGTTGTCGCACGCATGAACGGCGGCGTCTCCTCCAGTGTCGGCTGAACGTCACTCGGAATAGTAATGATGTGGTGCGAACGGATGAAGCCGATCTCCGAATTGAATCGGTCGTGGAACGCCTGTAGGAGCTTGTCCGGTGCCGGATGCATCGTCGCGAGCTCGGCCAGCTCCTGCTGCGGCGTCTTCGTTGGGTCGATCTCTTTCGCTACTCGCGCAAATTCTGCCTGATTCTTATGCAGGTCCGCGTAGCCGATCTGCAACAACCGGTCGAGCGGAATGTCGACCATCTCGTTGTACTCGAGCTCCTTGGAGAACGTGTCGGCGCCCCAGCGGAAATCTCCGTTAGAGCGCGGCAGCAGGTCCGTCTTCATCCACGCGCCGTAGCTCTTGAGTGCCTCGATCACCGCCGCGTTCGACTTCGCGAAGTCCGCCTTGGCCTCCGCGTCATCGGCGGTAGCGAAGGCGCTCGGAACATCGTTCTGGAAGAAACTGACCAACCCATCGATCTGTTCGAGCGCAATCTCGGTATAGATATGCGGAGGGTTTTTCAGGTTCTTGCGCGCTTCCGCGAAGACCTGCGGGATCTGACGCTCGCGCTCCACCGCCGCGCGCAGCCGCACATTCACCGGCGCATAGGGACGCTCCATGATGACGAAGATGGAGTTCGTGACACCGCTCGAGTAGCTATCGGGATTCTTNNTTCTCGAACGTGTGCAGCGCCGCAATCTCACGCTGCACCCCTGCAGCCGAGTAGTCTTCGAGCTGCGTGTCGTACTGATGTAGCCCATCGCTCGTCCCCGCGGTCGGCGAAAACTTGAAGTACACCTGGTCAAAATATTGATCGGTCAGAAAACTGAACGTCTGGTTTGCGCCATCGGCGGCAACGTTTTGCGCCTTTGCCGGAGTGATCGTCAGGAGACTGCCAAGGAGTGGGACGATGAGGAAACGACGGAATATCATGGTGCGAAAAGTGTAGCGTAAATCACCGCCGTTCCGAGACTCGAACGAGTCGCAGGAGAACACGAACACTCGCTTAAGACGCTGCAACGTCCTTCGGGCGAAGCATTTCAAGCAGTTCTCGAGTCTCCGCCAACACCACATCCGCCTTCGAGCTCGATAGCGGCCAGCGCAGCGTGCCTTGCGGCGTAAGCTGCGCTCCGTTCTTCGCATTGCGTGCAACGAGCTTCATCAGCGCGCCCACGTTCAGACCTTTGCCCTCTTCTGCGGGTGCGGCGTGCAGCTTCTCGCTGAAGGTGACGTACAGCATATCGCGCATCGGCTTCAGCTTTCCTGCTTGCGCCGCGGGAGTGTTTGCGGGGCGCACGGCTGCGGTCTCGCGCAGCGCGACCGTCGCGTTGGTTACGGGCCGACTCGCCGCCGCACGCGTTGAGAATTGCAGATTCGCCGCCTGTGGAGCCTGGCCATAGCGTCCGGCGAGAGGTGGGCGCACAGGCTGTGCCGTCGACCAGCTGCCGAAGCCGGGACGCTGCATATTCGGCCTCATTGGTGGCGCAGGCGGCGCGGGCTTCTTCGACTCTTCGATTGCAGTCCTCTTGCGCTCGATCTGCGCGATGCCAAGCATCTCGCATGTCAGTCGGATCTCGCCGGCGATCAGCAGATGCAGCACACTCTCCGGCGGCTTGCCGTAGCGGTCTTCCAGCTCCGCGCGCACCTCCGTCAGCATGGCCATCGACTCTGCGCCGGCGATGCGCTTATACATTCGTAGCCGCTGGCCCTCCTCGGGGATATACGTCTCGTCGATGCGCAGCGAGATGCCGAGATTCACGGTGACTTGCGGCCGCTCTTCGCGCCCTTCGCCCTTCAACCGGCTCACCGCCTCTTCTAGCATCGTCGTATACATCTCGAAGCCAATGGCCTCAATGTGTCCCGACTGCTCGCCGCCGAGCATGTTGCCCGCGCCGCGCAACTCAAGGTCGAGCGCCGCAATTTTGAAGCCCGCGCCGAGGTCCGAGAACTCCTTGAGAGCCGCTAGCCTGCGCCTCGCGATCTCGGTGAGTTGCTGCTCCGGCGGGATCAGCAGATATGCGTAGGCCCGACGATTCGATCGCCCAACGCGGCCGCGCAGTTGATACAGCTCACTCAAGCCGTGGCGGTCAGCGCGGTTGATGATAATCGTATTCGCGCGCGGAATATCGAGGCCGTTTTCGATGATCGACGTCGCGCAGAGTACGTCGTACTCGCCGTCCATGAAGGCGAGCATTGTGCGCTCAAGCTCGGCCTCGGGTAGTTGACCATGTCCGACGACAACGCGCGCCTGCGGCACCAGTTCACGAATCTTTGAAGCCAACTCGTAGATCGTTTCGACGCGATTGTGGACGAAGTACACCTGGCCGCCGCGCTCGAGTTCGACTTCGACGGCGGTGCGAATCAGCTTCTCGTCAAACTTTGCGACGATCGTCTGGATCGCCATGCGGTCCTTGGGCGGCGTCTCGATCACGCTCATGTCGCGCAGGCCCACCAGCGACATATGCAGCGTCCGCGGGATCGGCGTGGCCGACATGCTCAACACGTCGATGGCCGCGCGCATCTGCTTCAGCCGCTCCTTGTGTCGCACGCCGAAACGCTGCTCTTCATCAACCACCAGCAGGCCGAGGTCCTGGAACTTTAACCCCTGCGACAACAGCGCATGCGTGCCGATCAGGATGTCGACCTTGCCCTGCTCGGCACGTTCGAGGACATCCTTTTTCTCTTTCGCGGTCCTGAAGCGCGAAAGCATTTCGACCACCACGGGGAACTTGCTGAAGCGCCGCTTGAAGCTCTCGAAGTGCTGGAAGCAGAGCACCGTAGTCGGTGTCAGCACGGCGACCTGCTTGCCATCCTGCACCGCCTTGAAGGCCGCCCGCATGGCAACTTCGGTCTTGCCGTAACCAACGTCCCCGCAGAGCAGACGGTCCATCGGCTGCGTCGATTCCATGTCGGATTTGATATCCGCAATCGCCGTGATCTGGTCGTCGGTCTCGTTGAAGTCGAAGGCGTCTTCGAACTCGCGTTGCATGTTGTTATCCGGCGAGAAGGCTGTACCCACAGCGGCTTTGCGCTGCGCATAAAGCTTCAGAAGCTCTTCGGCCATGTCCTGCATGGCCTTCTTCACACGCGCCTTGGTCTTGGCCCAGGCCGGATTGCCGAGCCGGTTCAACTGCGGCGCGGGCCCAGTTTCGGTCGATCGATACTTCTGGATCAGGTCCAGTCGCGTTAGTGGAACGTACAGCTTCGCCTCTTCCGCGAAGGTGAGAATCATCAACTCCAGCGACGATCCATCGGGCTGCTCGATCGAACGCAAGCCGTCGTAGCGCGCGATGCCGTGCTCGACGTGCACCACATAATCGCCCACCGCAAGATCGCGGAAATCCGACACGAAGGCCGACGTCTTCGACTTGCGCCTGGCGGGCCGCGCCATCACATCTGCGTCATCGTTGATGTCGTTCGCACCGATGACGACAACCTGCCGCGCCGTCCTGCGATCGACGTCCTGCACCTGCACACCGTTTGCAATCGCGGCGCGAACAATCACCGGCGTGCTGAGATCACCGGCAAGATAGCTTGACTCCGAATACACCGATGCGGAGCTTCCCTGCTCCACACGCGAGCCGATCCGGTACGCGACACCGTACTCCTGCATCAGCCCTGCCAGCCGTTCGACTTCTCCTTGATTAGGCACTGCGATCAGCACCCGCGCCTCGGCCTCCGTCAGCAGCTTCAACTGGTCGATCAACGCAGGAATCGAGCCGTGGAATCGCATCGTTGGGCGCGTTGCAAATTCAATCTCGCTCGCGTCGCTGCGATCGCCATCGAGCACATCGACGGCTCCAAGCTGATCGAGTTCGAAGCCCGAGTAAGCCCTCACGCGGTCCTGCAACTCCCACGGTGAAAGATAAAGATCCTCGGCGCGCACCAGCGAGCCGATACCAGAGCGCTCATGCCGCTGCTCAACCTTGTTCCACCAGCGTTCGCCCTGGTTCTCGACCATCGACGGCTCTTCAACAAACACCCTCGTCTGCGGGCCCATCAGTTCCAGCAGCGACGACTTCGCCCCCGCCACCGCAGCGTAAAACTCCCATCCCGGAAAGATCGTTGATTCTCCGGTCTTCGACGCCACATGCGTCACGTGATTCACCAGCTCCGCGGGGGTCTCACCGCCTTCGAGCACAGCTCCTGCAGTTCCACTGCGCGTCAGCCGCGCATTGATCGCCCCGAGCAGAGCCTCCGTCGCAGGCGTCTCCGTCAGCGGCAGCAGCAATACCTCATCGACCGCCGAGCTCGACCGCTGGGTCTCCGGATCGAACCGCCGCATCGATTCAATCTCATCACCAAAAAAGTCAATGCGAACCGGCCGCTCCATCTCCGGACCATAGACGTCGAGAATCCCGCCGCGCACCGTCACCTGCCCGGGCATCTCGACGACATCGACTCGTGTGTAGCCGACTGAAAGCAGGTGCTCCACCAGCATCTCCGGAAGATGCTCCTCACCCTGGCGCAATCGCAGCGCCAACGCAGCATAGTAGTCGCGCGTAAAGAGCTTCATGCACGCAGCTTCAACGGGCGCAATCACCAGCTTCGCCGCGCCGCTCGCAAGCTTCCACAAGGCCGCAGCCCGCTGCTCTTGAATCTCTCCATGCGGCGACAGATTCTCAAACGGGAGCACATCATGGGCCGGAAGCCGCAGCACCTCGTCGGCGTCGAGCGCGCCCGTCAGCTCACACGCTGCAAGGACGGCGGTATGCAGCGCCTCGGCTGCCTTGTTATCAGAGACGAGAACGAGCGCCGGTGCCTGCGCGGCTCGCACAAAGTACGGAAGGTAGAGTGCTCGCGCGGTCGCGGTGAGTCCGGACACACGCCTCCGACCCGTGCCGCCCGCCAGATGGCGACGCGCACGCTCAAAGGCGGCGGAGTGCTCCAGGTCCGCCATCAGTTCGCGGACGAAGGGAAGAATCATGCAATGTCAAGTTTAGCAGCGTGAGAAGTCAGAATTTGCTTCTATCACTTTCGGGACGGCCACCCGAGACGACGCGCTTATCTTCAAATGCTTCATATTCCAAAGGAAATACACATTGCGAATCATCCCGAATTGACAGGTGAAAATTGAAAAAGAAACGAGGTTGCAAAGAAAAACCCGCGTACCCAGAAACGAGTTTTGGATTTTTTAATCGTTCTAAAAGAAATGCCGGCGAGCGCGTTGGGCGCGTTGGAGTTATGTTCTCTTTAATCCGAATAGATGGGTTCTTACTTTCAGCGTTTGCCAACGAAAAATTTCTGCGATTCAACTTTACGCGTGCTTCAAAAACCCCCTGGCTAATGGTGCACTGAACAAGTTCAATGTTTTCTGTCCATGTAATTAGGTGGAATTCATTTTCCAGAAAATGAGCGAAGCGTTGATTGTCGTCCAAATTTTTAAGGAAAAAGTGGCAGGCAAACTTAGTGCCTTCTTTGAATGGGATGTTTGGTAGATGTCTGTCAAACACATAGGCATTTTGCCTAAGATCAAAACCCTCTTTGAGGTTCGCCCTGATAGCGATTGCCGATCCATTTTCCACATATTCGTAGTTCAGAGCTACCATACAGCCCCCTCGTTCAGAGCTATCATACAGCCGCCTCTTAGAAGTATACGGCAAACTGCTAGAATCGGCTTTAGTCATGCCCACTGTAACTGGTCTGTCCCCGGAAGTTCTCGCCAAATACCAGCCCGTGATCGGCCTTGAGGTCCACGTTCAGCTGCTCACGCGCTCTAAAGCCTTCTGTGGCTGCAAGAACGAGTACGGTGGCGAGCCCAATACCCACGTCTGCCCTGTCTGCCTCGGCCTGCCCGGCGCGCTGCCTGTGTTGAATAAGCAGGCCGTAGAGTTTGCCGTACTTGCGGCGAAGGCAATCGGTTGCGAAATCCGCGAGATCAGCATTTTTTCCCGGAAGAATTATTTCTATCCGGACTCGCCCAAGGGCTATCAGATTTCGCAGTTCGACAAGCCCATCGCCGAGCACGGCGCCCTCATCATTCCTGATGCAGAGGGTAATGACAAACGCATCGGCATCACGCGCCTGCACATGGAAGAGGACGCCGGCAAGAGCCTCCACGATGGCTTCGCCGACTCCGCCACGCGCACCTACATCGACCTCAACCGCTGCGGCACGCCGCTGATCGAGATCGTCTCCGAGCCCGACCTCCGCACGCCCGATGAGGCCTTCGAATACCTCACAAAACTCAAGGAAATTCTGCTCTACACTGGCGTCTCCGACTGCAATATGGAGGAAGGCTCGCTCCGTTGCGATGCGAACGTCAGCGTGATGCTCAAATCGGATTTTACCGAGCGCGGAGCTGCTGCCTACGGAACCAAGGCAGAGGTCAAAAACGTCAACAGCTTTCGCTACATTCGCGCTGCGCTGGAGTATGAGATCGAGCGCCAGATTGGCGTGATTGAAGACGGCGGCCGCGTCGTGCAGGAGTCGCGCCTCTGGAATAACGCCGAAGGCCGCACCTTCTCCATGCGCAGCAAAGAGCAGGCGCACGACTACCGATACTTCCCCGAGCCCGACCTTCCGCCGCTCGTCGTTGGCGCAGAGTGGCAGAAGCAGATTCTCGCCGCAATGCCCGAACTCCCCGAAGCCCGCCGCGCACGCCTGATCGCCGACTACGGCCTCTCCGCACAGGACGCCGCCACGCTCACCGCAGAGCAGGCCTTCGCCGACCGCTTCGAACTCGCCGCCAAGGCTGCGAAATCCCCCAAGCGCGTCGCCGCGATCCTGCTTTCGGAGATCACGATGCGCCTCCGCGCCGCCGGCATCGAGTTCGAGCAGTCGCCCGTCACGCTCGACGGGATCGTCGCCGCCGCCGATCTCGCCGAGGCCAACGCCATCAGCTCGAAGCAGCTCAAGCAGCTCCTCGACACCTGCTTCGCCGAGGGCCGCGACTTCCTCTACATCTACGACCGCGACAAGCCGCAACAGATCTCCGACACCTCGGCCATCGAGGCCATGATCGACGAAGTCATCGCCGCAAACCCCGCACAGGTCGCCCAGTTCAAAGGCGGCAAGCGCACCGTCGCTGCCTTCTTCGTAGGCCAGGTCATGCGCGTCAGCAAAGGCCAAGCCAACCCCGCACTGCTCAACGAACTCGTGGTCAAAAAACTCGACGCGTAGTGGGCGC
>DHWW01000123.1:0-215 GCA_002413385.1 Granulicella sp. UBA5172 | reverse complement strand
CGACCCTTCCGCCCTTCACCACCGCAGGCATCGTCACCAACCTCAGCGACGGAAGCGCCCGCGGCCAGGATATAGTTCGCGGCGACGGTCCCAACGCGTTCGCCCCCGAGCACGCCGAATCACAGCGCCTCGCCGACGTCCTCAATCGCCTCGCGGCCAACAAGCTCGATGGCACGCAGCCCTTCACCGTCACCACCTGGGGCCGCAGCGTCACC
>DHWW01000110.1:5301-13090 GCA_002413385.1 Granulicella sp. UBA5172 | reverse complement strand
GGCGTTCAGGTAGGAACAGCGTTTGAATTTTCATCAGAGTCCGGTTTGCGAGAGGACTACAAACGGGATCTGCTGGATAAAGTCATTGCTGGAACATCTCACGTCTTCACGGATCCTTTGGCATCGCCAACTGGATTCCCCTTCAAGGTAGCGCAGTTGGAAGGCACGTATTCAGAGCCTGAGCTGTACGCAGCGCGACCACGCATCTGCAATCTCGGCTTCCTGCGTGAGGCTTACCGCACATCCGAAGGAGAAATTGGTTACCGTTGTTCTGCCGAGCCACTTACGATTTACCTCTCGAAGGGTGGTAAAGCTGAAGATGTAGTTGGCCGAAAGTGTATCTGCAATGGACTCCTTGCTAACGTTGGGTTCCCACAGGTGCTCAACGGACAACGTGTGGAACTGGGAATTGTCACTGCGGGAGATGATCTAAGCACAGTAGCTCAGTTCCTGCCGCCAGGCGAGTCTCACTACAGTGCTCTCGACGTGATAGCAGAGCTGGAAAAAGGCTGTTCCCCTCTCGTGGCATAACACGGTAGTCATGCCCAGCATGGCTACATGCAATATGCAGTCAGCTATTTCTTCATGCGGCCCAGTAGAAGCTACTTTAAATTGGTCTCATTCTTCGGATGATGATGATCCTGATTTGTCAACAAAGCATGCGTAGTGACGAGTGGGTTCACGACAGCATGTTCCGTTATTTGACACAGGAACAGCTTGTTCCCTCGGATCACTCAATCCCCTGTCATCAGGATAGTGAATTCACGTTCAATAAGTTCATAGGATTCTCTGCTGTAACAAATAGAGGAGATTTATTTGCAGGTAGGTTGATGCGACCTATAGAATTCAGCCTGTTGCTGAAGAAATCAGAATAGTTAAAAGATAAGGGACTAAGGGAAAGGATCAAATAGAATGGACATTCGTAAAATAGTTGCTGAGATCGACGCGAAGATTGCCTCGCTGCAGCACGCCCGCGCAGTGCTAGTTGATCTCGATGAGAGCAACGCAGGATCGAAGCCGCGCCGTGGACGCCCCAAGGGGAGCACTAACTCAGCAAAGGCGGCAACCGCAGCCAAGCCTGCGAAGCGTAAACGCAACCTGAGTCCCGAGGGTCGCAAGCGGATTGCCGAGGCTATGAAGCGCCGCTGGGCAGAGCGCCGCAACGAGGCTCCGAAAGCTGCGAAGAAAGTAGCAGTAAAAAAAGAACCGACCGTAAAGAAATAAAATTAAAATTATTCGATTGGTTTTGATTGACACAAAAAAGGTAGCTATCCGAGATAGCTACCTTTTTTACATGGATGACACGAAAGATTCATCGTACTGCGATAACTTCCCTGACATTATCTTTACCAAGGAAAAACCGAACACTGTTGTAACCCTCGAGAAATTTCTCTACCTGCCGCGTCTGGTAGACCTGACGCACAGGGAACTTACCACTGTCGAGAGCCAGCAGTTCGTCTCCATCACCAAGTTGGAACCGCGAGAAAGCTGTCTCTGGTCCTGTGAGGCGGCCATGGAAGAAGGCCAGCAGTTTGCCATCGGGGCGCAGGACTTTGCGAAGCCTGGTGAAGAGTGCGGGGACCATCGCGGGTGGAAGGAAGTTCGCCGTATCCCAGAGCAGAATGACATCGAAGTCGCGGCCGGAGAAATCGAGGTTGGCTGCTATGAAGCGATCGATATCAAACTCGGGCTCAGAGTCTTTAGGGTCGAAGAGTTTCGCTGGCTTTAGCCACTCGGGACGAGTTGCATCCTCGACGATATTTGCCATGTAGACACTGTGACCAAGTGTCGTGAGGTAGTTGATGTTTGCGGGCGAGGTTGAGCCGAAATCGAGAACGCGCAGAGATTCAGTCTTCTGGAGATAGGAGCGAACCTCTATCCAGCCGCGCGAGTGACGAGGCTGCCTTCCTGCCGTGTGCGAGGTAGATCCGTGTTCTTTCTTGAACATGCCAAACATGACGGTGTACTCCGCTGTACGCGAGGATCAGCTACGGCTGCCATGGGATGCATTCGGCGAATCGGCGAACGGCTCACCGGCTCTGGAGGGATCAACACTTCCACGCAGCGTAGCCCCTTCCTCAATGGAAAGGCGAGCAGCAAAGACGTCGCCGAGAACGACGGCGCCGTCACGAAGCTCTACGCGCCCCGTGGCGCGAATCTCTCCCTCGATGAGGCCGGCAACGACGACGTCCTGAGCCGCGATGGTGGCACGAACACGTCCGTCGGCACGCACCGTAAGACGCGCAGCCGTAAGGCGAATGACTCCATCTACTTCGCCATCAATCAGTAGGTCGGTCGAACCTGAGATCTCACCGCGAAACTTGATTTCGCGCCCAATGACAGTTGCACCTTCATTTGGAATCATAGGTATGAGGCCGCTCCATGGCCGAGGGAGCGTGAGCATCACGTTTCCCGAGTAATAAGCCCGACTATAAACCAAGCTGGCCGAGACTACATCATTAGCGAGTGAGAGGAATCTGGCGACTAACCTGTAAGTGAAGCAAACACTCAGTGGATGCGATGGGTTATTTGGATCTTTCCCGACGTGGTGACGGCTGTTGTGACACGAGACTTAGCTGATGATGGCGTCACCACGTCGCAGGGTTTGGCGACGGACGGTGATGCGCTCTATGCGGTCGGACTGCACAGCGAATCCACTGCCGGGAGCGGTCGGCACGGTGATGGTGCCGGCGGAGCTGACAGTTACTTCGGGCTCGATGATGTCCTGTGTCCAGTAGCGTTTGGAGGCGGAGACATCGCCGGGCAGGGTGAAGTTGGGGAGCGAGGAGATGGCGATGTTGTGGGCACGGCCAATGCCGGTTTCGAGCATGCCGCCGCACCATACGGGGATGCCGAACTCCTGGGCTACGTCGTGAATGGCGATGGCTTCGGTGAAGCCACCGACGCGGCCTGCCTTGATGTTGATGATCTTCCCGCTGCCGAGTTCGAGAGCTGCGCGGGCATCACGACGGTTGCGAATACACTCGTCGAGACAGATTTTCGTGTTGATACGATGCTGCAGTCTGGCATGGAAATAGAAGTCATCGTGCCAGAGCGGCTGCTCGATCATGAGTAGATTGAACTGGTCCCACGCGGCTATGTGGTCGGCATCAGCGAGACGGTAGGCGGAGTTCGCATCGCAGCTGAGGAGGATGTTGGGCCAGCACTCGCGGACCATCGCAAAGATGGTGGAGTCCCAGCCAGGTTTGCATTTGAGCTTGATGCGCTGGTAGCCGGCGGCGAGTTCTTTGGCGATGGTTTCCATCAGCTTTTCCGGCGTGGCCTGGATGCCGATGGAGACGCCACAGGGGATGATGTCGCGGGTGCCGCCGAGGAGTTTGGCGAGGGCAATTCCCTGTTGCTGGGCATCGAGATCCCATACGGCGTTTTCGAGTGCAGCCTTGGCCATGCGATGGCCGCGGACCTGCTCGAAGAGCGCAGGACAGTCGCGACCGGAGGAGACTTCGGCGTTGACGAGGCGGGGTGCGAGTTCGGTCGCGGTGATGTGCCAGGCGGTGTCGACTTGCTCGTCGGAGTAGTAGGGATGCTCGCCGGCGACGCATTCGCCCCATGCGGTGAGGCCTTCGGCTTCGATCTCGATGAGGAGAATGCGGCGGCCGGTGGTGACGCCGAAGCTGGTCTCGAATGGATGCGCCAGTGGCATTTGGATTTCGCGGAGGTGAATAGCTTCGATCTTCATGGTGAGGGCTCCGTGCTCTTAGCTTCGTGATTTGAGCGCGTTAGTATGCGTTGGATTCGTCCCAGCGGCCGAGGAGGAAGGTGCCGTCGCCGCGGTCGTTGCGCTGGTAGCCGAGGACGGAGAGATTTCGGGCAAAGGCGGATTCGAGGGCCGCGGCGTTGCGGGATTGGCGATCGCGGGCGATATCGCGGTGCGATGGTGAGGCCTTCCATGCGTAGATCTCTGCGGGGACTTCGATTTGCTCGAGGGTGTCGAAGGATTGAGGCTCGCCGCGCAGGGTACGCTCGACGCGATTGGAACGCAGCCACCACTCGGCATAGATGCGGTCGGTGGGAAGGCCGCCCTGGAGTGGAGAGCTGGAAGGGCCGTAGAAGTTGTGTTTGTAGCGGCGGACAACAGCACCTAGTTTCGCTATGTTGAGGTGAGCATTTTTGATTTCGAGGGGATCGAAGGTCCACTCCATGAGGTCGATGCCACGGGCGAGGGCGTCGTCTCGCTGGGCTAGTTTGAGGGCGCGGGCGATGCCTCGATTTCGATATTCGGGGAGGACTCCGACCATGTGTGAATGGAGGTAGGCGTGACCGTTGCGGTAGCCGGGGAGAGCCATCGCGAAACCGATGGGCCTGGCATTCGGGGCATCGGTTTCGAAGGCTCCGAGAACCTGGCCGCCGATGCGCGAGGCGAGCAGGAAGACGCGGCGCGGAATCATGTCGGCGGGGTCGTAGCCCCAGACGGCTTCTTCGAGGCCGACACATTCGTCGAACTGTTCGAGCTCTGTGAATGACTTGATGTGGATGGGGACTTGATGAGGTGCGTTCAATCGTTCATCTCCGCTTGCTTGGCGTCGGACCACAGACGCTCGAGGTCTTCTGGAGGCATCGCTGCCAATTGGGCCGCACCACCGCTGGCGCATTCCATGGCGGCAAAGCGGGTGCGGAACTTGGCGTTGCTGCGGCGCAGTGCTGACTCTGTATCGATCTTGAGATGGCGTGCGAGGTTCATCGCGGTGAAGAGGAGATCGCCGAATTCGGCTTCGATCTTGTCGGAGTCGGCACGATCAATTTCGGCGCGCAGTTCGAGGGTCTCTTCGGCGAGCTTGGCGAACAGGCCAGAAGCGTCGGGCCAGTCGAAGCCTACTTTCGCAGCCTTTGAGCCTAGTTTGGTGGCCTCGAGCGTCGCGGGCATGGAACGGGGAATGTCGTCGAGGATGGAGGTGGGTGCAGGCCTGGACTTCTTCTCTTCGAGCTTGATCTGTTCCCAGTTGCGGAGGACGGCAGAGGAATCGGTAGCGATGGCCGCTGGCCCGTCGTTGGGAGGAAAGATATGGGGATGACGGCGGATAAGCTTGGCGTTGAGGTTTTCGGCGACGTCGCGGAGGTCGAAGTAACCGGCTTCCGCGGCCATCTGTGCGTAGAAAAGGACCTGCAGGAGGAGGTCGCCGAGTTCGTCCTTGAGGTCGGGCCAGGCGCGGCGTTCGATGGCGTCGAAGACCTCATAGGTCTCTTCGAGGGTGTGGCGCTTGATACTGTCGAAGGTCTGCTCGCGGTCCCAGGGACAGCCGTCGGGCCCGCGCAGTCGGGCCATGATGGCGGCGGCGCGCTGGAGANNCCGCGGCAGGCGCCTGCGCTTCTTCCCTATCGATTACGGAATTGAGATCCATGCATTTAGATTACCCGAGGTGGCCGCGTTGCGGTCAGAGGCAGCGAGACCAAGGAAGCTCTAGACTTGTAAGAGCAGTATGGAGATCTCGGAGAAAATTCGGACACTGCCAACGGGCGCAGGTTGCTACCTCTACAAGAATGCAGAGGGTGAGGTGATCTATGTTGGCAAGGCGAAGAATCTGCGTGCGCGGGTGCGGTCGTACTTCCTCGCCGCGAACCAGTTGGCGAATGCGAAGACCGGCTCGCTGATGAGGGAGGCGGTTGACCTGGAGTACATCCTGGTTGCGAACGAGCGAGAGGCGCTAGCGCTTGAGAACAACCTGATCAAACAGCGGAAGCCACGATTCAATATTCTGCTGCGTGATGACAAAACGTACCCATATATCAAGCTGACGCTGGGGGACCGGCATCCGAAGGTGTTCGTAACGCGACGGCTGCGTAAGGATGGAAGTGCGTATTTTGGGCCGTACTTTCCGGGGAACCTGGCGCACCGGTTGGTGGATGTGATTCATCGCAGCTTTTTGATTCCGAGCTGCAAGGTGGATTTGAATCGCTATCATCCGCGGGCCTGTTTGCAGTACTACATCAAGCGCTGCCTTGGGCCTTGCGTGGAGGGGTTTGTTTCGACCGAGGACTATCGTCAGGCGATCCGCGATGTGCAGCTGTTCCTGGAGGGCAAGTCGAGTGAGTTGGAAGCGCGGCTGACGGAACGCATGGAGCAGGCTGCAGAGAATATGCAGTTTGAGCTTGCAGCGAGACTGCGTGATCAGCTGATTACGGTGAACCAGGCGCAGGACAAGCAGAGGATCGCATCGACAGATGATGAAGACGCGGATGTGTTTGGCTTTCATTATGAGAGCGACATGCTTGCGGTGAATTTGTTCCACATGCGCGGTGGAAAGATTGTCGACCGCCGGGAGATGTTCTGGGAGGAACTTCCGGAGCTTGCCGAGATGGAGACGTGGTACGTGGATGAGGTGGAGTCTGAAGCGGAACTGGAGCCGAGCCCTGTGATCACAGCGCCGGAGATTCATTCAGACGGGGAGCAGTCGGATCAGGTTTCGGTACTGGAGGCTGCGGATGATGGGAAGGCTCCGGTATTCTCGGCGGCTACGTTCTTCTCTGCCCTGCTGAAGCAGATGTATTTGGATCAGGCGTACGTTCCGAAACACATCTATGTGCCGGTGGACTTTCCAGATCGTGCGCTGCTGGCGGATGCGTTGCGCGAGCGGTGCGGAAGCAAAATCGAAATTGCAGCGCCGCAGCGTGGCGGCAAGCGTTCGCTGGTTGACCTGGTTTGCCAAAATGCGAAGCAGTCGTATGTGCAGAGGTTTCGCGTGCTGCAGCCGAGCATTCAGAACATGCAGGAGGCGCTGCAGGAGGCCCTTACGCTGGCTGAACCGCCGGAGCGAATTGAGTGCTTCGATATCTCACACATCCAGGGCGCGGAGACGGTGGCGTCGATGGTGGTGTGGGAGAAAGGCGCGATGAAGAAGGCGGATTATCGCAAGTTCCAGGTGAAGACGGTGAGCGGCGTGGATGATTTTGCTTCGATGCGTGAGATCATTCACCGGCGGTATAAGCGGCTGCAGGAGGACAAGAAGCCGATGCCCTCACTGGTGCTGATCGATGGCGGACTGGGACAACTGCATGCGGCTGCCGATGCGCTGGAGGAGATTGGGCTAACGACGCAGCCGTTGGCTTCGATTGCGAAACGCGAAGAGATTATCTACGTGCATGGGCAGGAGGACGATCCGGTGGTGTTGGATCGTCGGTCGCCGGTGCTGCACGTGATCCAGAAGATTCGGGATGAGAGCCACCGGTTTGCGGTGACGTATCACCGCAAACGGCGGGAGATGCGGGACCGGACGAGTGAGCTGGATGAGATTCCGGGAGTGGGGGCGATTACTCGACAACGGCTGCTGGAGCATTTTGGCAGCGTGCGCGCGCTGAAGCAGACAGCAGAGAAGAACCCAGACGCGCTGACGGCGGTGGTGAACAAGACGACAGCGGAGAAGATTCGCAAGTTCTTTGCTGATGCAGCGGAGCCGGATGAGCAGAACGATCTGGTAAAGATTTCGATTGAGTAACGGCGGGTGACAAGGTGTTTGGGACAATTGGAATTTGGGAAGAGATTGGTTGTGAGGGTTGAGGCTCTGATAGTCTCCCTGCAATGACCTCCGACGCAACTCAGCGACGATCACAGGATGAATTACCGCGGGTACTGACGGCGACGAACGCGTTGGCCATCGTGGTGGGCATCATTATTGGCTCGGGAATCTTTCTTGTTCCGCGCGAGATGATGGCCGCGGTGGGCAGCTCGCGGATGGTCTATGTAGTGTGGATCACGGGCGGGTTGCTGTCGTTATTTGGGGCGATGAGTTATGCCGAGGCTGTCTCTTATACACATCTCCGAGCCCACGAGACC
>DHWW01000110.1:0-5240 GCA_002413385.1 Granulicella sp. UBA5172 | reverse complement strand
CATGTAGCGTTCGCGCATTTGATGTGGAGCCAGGTGATGGCGATTACGGCGACGTGGTTGATCACTGGCTTGAATATTGTGAGCACGCGCGACTCTGCACAGGTGCAGACGGTGCTGACGTGGCTGAAGGTGTTGATGATCCTGGTCATCGCAGGGTTCTGCTTTGCGAGTGTGAAGTACGGCGATTGGCATAATTTTGGCACGAAGTTTGTCGGCGCACGCGGCGGATTTGCGGGATTCATGGTGGCATTGGTTGCAGCGCTGTGGGCATACGATGGCTGGTCGGATGTGTCGCAGATGGCGGGCGAGGTGCAGCGACCGCAACGGTCGATGCCGTTGGCGCTGGTGGGAGGCGTGGCGATCGTGGGAGCGCTGTATATGCTGACCAATGCGGCGATCCAGTATGTTCTTCCGTCTGCGGCAATTGCTGCAACGGAGCGACCGGCTGCGGATGCGCTGCAACTGGTCGCAGGGAATCTGGGGGCGGGGCTAGTGGCTGTGGGGATGGCGGTGAGTATTTGCGCGACGTTCGTGGGGAGTTCGCTATCGGGCGCACGGGTGCCGTTTGCTGCGGCGCGGGACAGGCTATTTCCGTCGGTGCTGGGTGAGATTCATTCACGGTTCAAGACGCCGTGGGCGAGTCTGGTGCTGCAGGCGGTGTTGAGTTCGTTACTGCTGCTCGTGATCGGAAGATTTCAGGCGCTGTTCTCACTGGCAATCTTCTCGGAGTGGCTGTTCTATGCACTGACTGCGGCGACGGTGTTTGTGTTTCGCGTGCGGGAGCCGAACGTGTACCGGCCATATCGTGTGACTGGCTACCCCGTGGTGCCGGCGTTGTTTATTCTGGCGGCGCTGGTATTGTTGGTATTTAGCTTTATGGATCAGCCTCGCGAATCGATTGCTGGCGCGGTTGTGATTCTGTGCGGCATCCCCGTGCACTTTCTGTTTCAACGGAGCAAGGCTCCAGACGATAAGGCGATCTGACGATGTCCTCTAAAAAGCCCAAATTAGGGCAGAATTTTCTGATTGATGAAGAGGCATGCCTGCGCATTGCTAACGCGATTGGGGATGCGACGGAACGGACCGTGGTGGAGATTGGGCCGGGACATGGTGCCATTACGGAGTTGCTGGCGAAGAGATGCAAGCACCTGCATTGCATTGAGTTTGATCCAGCGCTGGCGCGGGAGTTGGAGTTTCGGTTTCGCAATGACACGCATGTAAGCATTCACCATGCCGACATTCTGAGTACGGATCTGAGTACGATGTTGGGGAATCAGGGCTCGCTGGATGTTGTGGGGAATCTGCCGTATTACATTACGTCGGACATTTTGCTGCTGCTGTTTGCGGCGGCACGCGCGGGGGTAGTTTCGCGAGCGGTGGTGATGATGCAGCGCGAAGTTGCGGAGCGCATCGTGGCTGGGCCCGGATCGAGTGAGTATGGAGCACTTTCGGCTGCGACGCAGATGCACGCACAGGTGACGAATCTGTTTACGCTGCCACCGGCTGCGTTCTCGCCGCCACCTGATGTGTATTCGACGGTTTTGCGGCTGGAGTTTGCGCCACGATTTGCGGAGCTTGGCATCGAGTTCGAAGGGTTCAACCGGTTTCTCCGGGCAAGTTTTGCTCAGAAGCGAAAGACCCTGTCGAATAATTTGCGGGCAGCGGGGTATACGGCTGCACAGCTCGCGGCCGTTTGGCCTGAGGGCATCGGTGCGCAGGCGAGGTCGGAGGCGGTACCGTTGGAGGCGATGGCGGAGCTATACCGGGCGCTGGGGTCTGCTGAAGCACAAAAGCGTTGATGCCAAGTTCGCAAACAACTGCGCGAAGATTCGCGAAGAAGTGCGGCTTTTATCGGCGCATGTGCTCTTCGGTCTGGGCGTGATGGATGTGGCAGATGGCGATAGCGAGGGCGTCAGCTGCATCGGCTGGCTTGGGGGCTTCGCTAAGTTCCAGCAGGCGCGCGACCATGAATTGGACTTGCTCCTTGGCGGCGAGACCATAGCCGACAACAGCGCTCTTGATGGTAAGCGGAGCGTACTCCGCAACGGGGAGGTTGCAGCTCGCGGCCGCGAGCATGGCGACGCCGCGAACCTGGCCTAACTTGAGCGCGCTCTTGGCGTTGGCGGAAAAGAAGACTTCTTCGATGGCCACGACCTCGGGTTGCCAGAGGCGGAGGAGTGCCGAAAGCTCGGTGTAGACCTGGAGAAGCCGGACAGGAGTTCGATCTTTTTTGTTTAGCTTGATGGCGCCAGCGCAGAGATGCCGGAGCTTCGGATTGCGGGAGGTCGCATCCACCTCTACTACGCCGTAGCCGGTGAATTCTGTTCCACAGTCAATACCGAATACCCGCATGAGTACGAGTCTACCGCCGCGAAGCATCTGGCAACGAGGTGGCGGACGCCCGGCATCTAACTCGCTACAAGTAACCGCACCCGTTACAATCGACGCGACACCTTAGGTTACAAAAGGCCAAAGAACTCTCTTGAATTCCTTGCGATATTGTGTGGCTGCTTGTGTACTCGTCCTCGCGACGCTGACGGGGCTCGGGCAGACGGCCCCTCGGAAGAGTCTTCAGCCAGCAGCGGTTTCAAATCCACATAAGGCGTCGCAGCAAACGCCAGCGGTATTGAGTTCCGCGCCCGCGCCCATCCAAATCAATCGAATCGTGATTCTGCTCGATCCAGCACATGGTGGTCTGGACACCGGATCGCGGATCAGCGATGCAACGGTGGAGAAGGATGTGACGCTATCGCTAGCATTCAAACTACGATCGTTGCTTTCGGCGCGCGGCTTTGCGGTGGTCATGACACGCGACGCAGACAGTCCCACTGAGCCGAGTGCAGCGGGTTCTCCGCTTACGTTGGATGATCGTGCGGGGATTGCAAATCACGCCCATGCAGCTGCCTGCCTGCTACTCCATGCGACGGGCAGCGGGAACGGGGTTCACCTGTACCACTCGGATCTGGCCGCAGCCCCCGGTGAACTACCGGTGGAGCCATGGCTGACAGCGCAGGCTGCGTGGGTGCCGCAGAGTCAGCGACTGGAGGCACAACTTGCAGCGGCACTGACTCGTGCCGGCATTGCGTTGGTGACGAGCAGTGCATCGGTGCGTCCAGTAGACTCACTCACCTGCCCTGCGCTGGTCTTTGAACTGGCTCCGCACGGAGATGATCCTGACAGCATCAACGATGCTAATTACCAGCAACGGATCGCGCAGTCCATCGCCGATGCCCTGGTTTTCTGGCGGAACCAGGTACAGGCGCCGATACAACTCTCGTCTACAGTGAGTCTGCCAACGACGACTACAGGGCAGGTAAAGCGTCCGGAGACGCAGCCATGATCCAGCGCCATCAACGGATCGTCTTCTGGTGTTTGATCGCCTGCATCGTTGGGATGGGCATACTGCTGGCAGTGGAGCGTCAGCGTGGGCGTGACCGCATTCAGGCCCTTGGCGACGCTACGCCGCTGGACGCACCTACGGCGATGACGGAGGCTGTGACGATGGATCTTGCGAATGATACCGACGGGGCGATCACGGCAAACAGCCGCCAGATCGCGTTGCCCAGAGAGGCCAATTCACGTGCACGCGCTCTAATCGATCACCTCATTGCCGAATATGCGCTTCCGGGGTCACCGCATCCATTGCCTTCAGGTTCGGCGGTAGCCGAGGTCTTTTTGCTCCCGCTGCCCGCGATGGGGCATGCGGTCGATACGTCGGCGGCAGCTAACAGTAGCGGCGGATTCAAAGCTACTGTCCCGGTAGCCTCTGCGGATCCGAACGCTCTACAGCCCAAGGAGCCAGGGGGTGAACTTGCTGTGATCGATCTGCGGAGCACTTTCGTGAACCAGCATCCTTCGGGCGTGGAGGTTGAGTCGCTCACGCTCCTTTCAATCCTGGGAACCCTGCATGCGAATCTTCCGCAGATCGAGCAGGTGCGGTTCCTGGTCGATGGCCAGGCGAGGGAGACGCTAGCGGGGCATGCGGATCTCCTGCGGACGTATCCTGTACGCGATACAGTCTCCAATCCAAATGGCGGACAATTGAACCCATGAGCTTAGCTGCAGATTCAAAACGTGGTCCGATGGTGGGAGTGTTTGACTCCGGCTTCGGTGGCCTGACCGTGCTGCGTGCCCTGCTCTCGCGCATTCCGACGGCCAACTATGTGTACCTGGGAGACACGGCCCGACTCCCCTATGGTGCGAAGTCACAAGCTACGATTGCGCGGTACGCAGTGGAGAGTGCGCGATTTCTGGAGGATCGTGGGTGTGAATACCTGGTGATTGCATGCAATACGGCAACCGCGCTCGCCCTGGAGGATATTCGGCAGGCGGTGAGCGTGCCGGTGCTAGGAGTTATTGAGCCGGGAGCGCATGCCGCGAAGCGAATTCTCCCGGAGCCCGATGGCGATGTGCTGGTTCTGGCAACTGCGGCGACGGTGCAATCGCATGCGTATCGCGAGGCGTGCGCAGCGGTTGGGTTGCGGGCTACGGAGGTTGCTTGTCCGCTACTGGTACCGCTTGTGGAAGAGGGTTGGACCGACCACCGGGTGACACGCGAGGTGCTGCGTATTTATCTGTCGGAGGCACTGGCGAAGTGCGCTCCGCAGGCGGTGCTGCTCGGCTGCACGCATTATCCGCTGATTGCCGTGGCGATTGAAGAGACGTTACGGGAGTTGGGATCGGCGGCTGTAGTGATTGACTCAGCGGAGGCAACTGCGGAGGCGGCAAGCGTGGCGCTGGGGTCGAATCATCCATCAGGGGAACAGGAGACCTCCACGATTTTTCAGTGCTTTGCTACAGATTCGGTGGAGAAATTTCAGAGACTGGGAAGCTTATTTTTGCGACAGCCAATTGAGCACGTGCATCATCTGGACCTGGGCGGCTAAACTGCATAGAGCGATGCCCTATCTTCTGAAGTCTGAACCCGATAAGTACTCCTACGACGATCTGCTGCGAGACGGCGAGACGGTGTGGGATGGAATCAAGAATCCCCAAGCGCTCATCACGCTGCGCAACATGAAGCGCGGAGAGCAGTGCATTATTTACCACTCAAATGTGGGCAAAGCAGCGGTAGGAACTGCGAAGGTTGTGTCGGTGACGACGGACCCGAATGATCCGAAGACTCCGATCGTGCGCCTAAAGGCTGGTAAGCGCCTGAAGCGGGAGAAGCCGCTGGCGGAGATTCGGGAGGCGGGCGTGTTTCAGGGTTCGATCATGTTCCGCCAGTTTCGCCTCTCGGT
>DHWW01000326.1 GCA_002413385.1 Granulicella sp. UBA5172 | reverse complement strand
CTCTTCTACGGCGACGCCCTCTCCCTCTCCATCGCCGCCGCCTCCGTCATCGCCAAAGTCCATCGCGACGCCCTCATGCGCGACCTCGACCTCCTCCACCCCCAGTACGGCCTCGCCTCCCACAAGGGCTACGCCACCGCCGAGCACCGCCGAGCCCTAGCCCAGCACGGCCCCTGCCCTCTCCACCGCAAAACTTGTTCTTCTATTCGAAAAGCCTCTCCTGGCCTCGGTGATATTGAAGGCCATGGTCAAGAATCTGGATGATCCAATCGATGCGCTAGAGGGCGCCATCCGGATGGCGGAACTAAAAATGAACGCAATATTCGCACGCCTGACAGAAGAGAAATCAGAGAAAGCGACTGTCGATTGCCTTGTGGAATATTCCGTTGGCGTGGGCGATCACCTAGAGGAGGCAGAAGCTCGCAAGTTCGTCAAAGTCATGCTCGAAAGAGCCCAAGAGTTGCGGAGTACAGGGGTGAAGTTTGAACAGCTAGGGGATTATGCAAGCACAGGGTTTGTTGAGCGCTTACAAATTCGAGGACTAATGACTCGCCAGCCGCTTTGGTATCGCGACTCCATCAACTTTTGTCTCCAAAGGCATACGGACCCATACTTGGCGGCGGTCGCCATCCGCCGAATGGCAGCGCGAGAACCTGATCCGACCGAAGGCCTTGCCGAACTCCTCGTGAGTGCACGAGGGTCGGTCTAATCTGCCGTCGGCATCGGACGGAAATGTATTTCTAGTTGATGGCACCGAACAGCAAGTGGCTCTCAGTACCTTCACAGCTGCTGCCAGTATTTCCGGGGCACCGCCGTGGCGGAAGTGGCTTCCCGATGTCGCTGGAGGAAGAAGTCCGGTCTCAGGCAAAACCGCGCAGCGTTGGCGCAATGAAAGGCATTCGTGTCAGAAGACATACGGATATCACTTGGCCATCCGGTCCTGATTTTCATTTACAGTCTGGCGCTTCTTCTGGTCGGATGCGCCATCGGAATGCATTGGTGTCAAACGCTCGCCAGCGCCATCTGGATAGCTGTAGCCGCCGCTGCCCTGATGGTCGTGCACGATATGATTACCGGGTTGATATTTGCGTCGCTAAGCTTCCAACGGTTCCAGCGGGAACAGCGGGCGGGACGAAACGCACCTTCCTCCCATGCCTAAAGCCTTTATCGACCACGCCGCCGCCCGACCGTAGCTAGGTCTAATCTTTGCTCCTGAGGTGATCTTGCATGGCAAATGTATCGCTCCCACGACCTGACCTTGAGCGAAATCGGGACTCGTTGATGCTCCAGATGCCAGATCTGCTACGTACTCTGACATCAAAGATCGGCAAAAAGCTGACGGCATTCGTTGCGGGTGTGGACCATGCCAAGACCATCGAGACTTGGATACCCCGAACACGGCTTACAACCTCTCCAGTACCGTGACCAGTTGAGCCAGTGTCGCCGCATCGTCGCCGCGACCAACCTCCACTCTGCGACTGTTGGACAATAACACCGTCAACGCGCCGGGGTACTCACCGGCGGAAACCGTAGCCACTGGATCACCCAGTTCCACCGGCATCAGTCGGCACCGCTCGACTCCCTTGCTTCGCGACTCGCTGTGCTTGCTCCGCTGTTTCCTCAAATGGCGGCCCAGCGTGCTTAGCGCCATGCCGTGACTGCGGCAAAACTCAATTCGTCCCATCCCACTCGACCCGTACAGGGCCACCAGCCGCTTGATCTCCGCACGGCTACGACGACCATCCAACACTCCAGCATCGCTCATGACCAGAGTTCATCACAAATACTATCCCGCGAACAGGTGTGTTGCTCGGTCGCTTACGTTGTGTCGACGTCTGTCAGGAGAACATTGAACGCGCTTGGACCATGAAAGGTAAACCGTAGTGTGCTCTCCAGGAGCCGACGATCTATCACCACATACTTTGAGGAACTGCGAGGACACGGCGTGTGTCGGATTCATCCTGCGGTGAACCAGCACCGTTCGAGTCAAATTGAAATTAGCGATGAATACTGGCCTTATACGCGCCTGACATTGATGGCTAGAATGAGCCAGGGTCTTCGGGAATTTAGTACAGCGTGACAGCTGAAATTGCGACCGGTTTCCCGCTTGCGATTTTTACGGTCCACAATAACAAGACGGCGCTGAACAGAGCGACGAGGGTGCGACACGCATGACGCTCCCTCGGATGCTGGCTCTCGGCAAGCGAATTCAATGAGACGGCTTGCAGGGCTTTCCGTCGCACATCGCGCCGGTAATGCCTCTACCTTCGGTGATGGTATAGATGCGGTCCACCGCCGGCAGCTTCAGTGTCTCTTTGCTGCCTGAGGGCCAGTGAATCTCGGCCGTGCCGGCATCGCTGGCGCCGCCCAAACCAAAGTGGACGCGCATGTCATTTGACGAGAGATAGCTTCCGCCGCTCAGAACGTCTTCCCGCTGACGCATCTGGTTTGCAGTCAGGTAGACGGATGCGCCGACCGCGTCGCGGGGGCTTTTAGGTCCGCCGATGAGCTTTATCTCGACCCAATGATGGTGGTCGGGATTGACGTTGCGTAACAGCAACGGGACGCCGTCCATACTGTTGATGACCACGTCGATTTTGCCGTCGTTGAAGAGGTCCCCAAACGCTGCGCCGCGGCCTACGGTGACTAGCGCGAGCCCCGTTCCCTCGACTGCAGGCACCAGTTCAAACTTGCCGTTGCCCAGATTGCGATAGAGCAGTGGGCGCTGAGCGTAGCTTTGTCCCCACTCCGGATGCTGATCGACCTGTGGATAGACGTGGCCGTTTACGATGAATAGGTCCTTCCAGCCGTCATTGTCGTAATCGAGGAATCCATCGCCAAATTTCACAAAGGGGATAGCAGACTCGGCGATTCCGGCCTGGTAACTGACATCGGTGAAGGCCCCTTTGCCATCGTTCCGGAAAAGTATGGGGTAATCATCTGAGAAGGTTGTGCTCACCACCGAGAGATGTCCGTTGTTTTCATAGTCTCCGACGGCGAGCCCCATATTGGCAGCCTCACGTCCGTCTCCGTTGAGCGCGAATCCTCTTTCGTAACTGTCGTCCTCAAAGGTGCCGTTTCCCTTATTAATGTACAAATAGTTCGGCGTGGAGTCGTTGGCCACCAGGAGGTCCGGCTTGCCATCGTTGTTCACGTCGGCAAACAGCGCGTCGAGCCCGTAATAACCGTTGGGACCGTCCACGCCCAGTTTCTTGCTGACGTCAGTAAAGGTGCCGTCGCCGTTGCTGTGGAAGAGATGATCGTGTGCTCCCTGAAGTCCGCGCGGGCCGCACATCACCTTCACGCCGCGGTACTGGCAAAAGTCGTAAACAGCGGTCTTGGAGCCGGAGAGCGAAGCAATATTCAGGTCAAGATCAATATAGCCGGCCACAAATAGATCGAGATTGCCATCTCCGTCGTAGTCTCCGAAGGTGGCGCCGGTGTGGTCAATCGCCATGTGGGTCGAATCTTCGTCGAGGGCGACCCCGGCCCGCACCGCGACATCGGTAAACGTGCCGTCGCGATTGTTGTGATAAAGCCGACTAGCACCGACATTGGTCACGTAGAGATCGGGCCAGCCGTCGTTGTCGTAATCGCCGACAACGCAGCCCGTTCCCCATCGGTCGTTCGCCACACCTGCCCTCGCGGTCACGTCGGTGAACGTGCCGTCATGATTATTATGGAAGAGGGCCGCATGCGGTGAAGGAGCCTTCCCCGCTAGAGCGTCCGGCGTCGACCCGTTCACCAGATAGATATCGAGCCAGCCGTCGTTATCGTAATCAAGAAGACAGACGCCGGAGCCCTTCGCTTCAATGATCACTCGCTTTTCCGGCGTACCGGTTACGTTCCGCCATTTCGAGAGCCCCGCCTTTTCGGTTGCATCGATGAACACCACCGGACCCGTCTTCACGAAGCCACCGGCCGTGATGGGACGGCGCTGACTATCGAATACCGCCACCTGCGGGCCGCCATTGGTCATTTCTCCGCCTGATGCTTGCCCCTGCTGGCCTGCCGCGATTACCGAGGCTGGAGCGATGCTCAGCACGAGAGCGAGCAAGGCGCAAACTGCTGACAGCAGAAGAACGGACCCAAACCATAGGGGCTTAAGGTATCTTCCAATCCTGCCAGACAGGACTGAGCGCAGGCGGTGAACGCAGAGTTGGTAGAAATGCAAGTTACTTTTACCTCTTCCGGACATGGTACAACGGCACTGCATGGTGTATCGATGAACGGTGTTCTACGCGCAGGCGCTATACAGATCGTCTCCGCGCGCCGTCAACGCAAACCTCGATACAACGAGCAGTAACCCCGTCGTTTTGAGACTGCCCCGTAAATTCCTCCGTGGCTAGCCCGAACCACTATCTGTGGGGCCAGTTCGCGTTCGACGCCCTGCTCTCGGGGAAAAGGGGTTCGGCCTAAATTCATCGGAGGAACAATCACTCTGAAGGGCGATTTGCCCTCGTCGCTCATAAGTACAAGAGGATGAGATCGCCAGCGCTAACGCGCCTTGCCGATAGCGGATTTGGGGTGCTGGCTTCGAGCCCGGGCGACTAACTCAAGAGCAGCCTGGGTTATCGGATCATTCGGCTGGAGCGCCTTCGCTTCCAGCAGTTCCTTTTCGCCGTTGACAAGGTCGCCGGCCTGGCAATCGATTATGCCCAGCTTCCTATGAAGGCTGGCTTGCGCAGCGCAGTCGCCGCACGCGGCGATCGCTTCATTCAACTGCCGGATCGCTTCGGGCCAATCGTGAGCGGACGCCGCTTCAATACCGTTGTTTGACAGCGTGTCCGAGCGGTCCAGGATGCTCCGCTTTTTCTGAACAGCGATGTAGCGCGCCATCAACCGCGCCGATTCAGCTTGATCAGTAGATTGCAGCGCGCGAGAGAGGCTTAACAGCGCCTGGGTAAAGTTCGGATTGATCGCGATCGCATTCCGCCAGGCCGCTAGTGCCTTCGCCGGCTCGGATTCCTGCTCAAGGGATTGGCCGAGCATATACCAGGCCATTACGTTGCGGGGCTGCAGTTTCACGGTCTCTTCGAATAGACTGGCCGCAAGTGGGAGCTTACCCTCGTTCTTGTCGATGAGGGCAAGAAAGTATCGTGGTTCAGGCAACTTTGGATCCAGCCGGCAGGCGGTTTCGAACTCAGACTGTGCTTCGGTGCTGCGACCCAGATCGTACAGAACACGCCCGCGATAGGAATGGGCGACACCGGACTGCGGATCAAGGCGGACTGCCTCGCCGGTCTGCACCAGGGCCGCGGGCAGGTCGTAACTGCTGGCGAGCGCAAGCGCCAAGTCTAGATGAGCCGCGGCCAGATCGGGCGCCAGATCTACCACCTTCCGAAGGAGCGCAATCCCCTCGATCAACTTGCCCAGTTGTACTTTCGCTTTTCCAACCGATGACAACGTGGCTGGATCCTGTGGCGCCAGCGCGACGGCTTTGTCCAGTTCCTCCTCGGCGTCCGATTTTCTGTTCTGTTGGGCAAGCATCAACCCCAGGCTGAAATGGCCTTCCTTGTATTTCGGATCATCTTCAATGGCCTGACGAAGAAGTTTTTCGGCCGTAGCCAGATCGCCGTTCTTGGCGTATACCGTCGCCAGATTTCCGCGCGCCTCTACGAGCCCAGGCTCTAGGTCTAGTGCAGATTTCAGCCACTTGTGCGCGGATTGCAGGTCGCCTTCGGCCAACTCCAGTCGGCCCAATTCGGCAGGAACCTCGGCCATCATCGGGTCAATGGCGTTTGCCTTGCGGAGAACATCCTCAGCGCCGTTCATATCGTTCATGGCTTCAAGCGCCAGAGCGAGATTGTAAGCCGTCTGGGCGCTGGCCGGATTCTCTTCGAGCATGTGGCGATAAATCTGTGCTGCCTCTGACACTTTCCCGGATTGCAGCAGGTCATTCGCCTTGGTTCCCNNGGTCTCGTGGGCTCGGAGATGTGTATAAGAGATCGCCTTGGTTCCCTCGGAGGTCAGTTGGCTATTCAGGGATTCTTCGCCCTGTTCTTTCCGCAACTTCCCTACTAACTGCGTTGCCTCCTGCGCTTGACCGAGGGCGCGCAGCACGGCGACCATCTGGTACTGGGCTGACCTATCCCCGGGTTTTAGCGCGACAGCCTTCCGCAACTGGGGCAGGGCCCGCTCGGGCTTTCCCATGCGCGACAAAACGAGCCCAAGCTGATATCGCGCCTCAAAATCGTTGGGCGCCATGGCGGCTCCAAGCTCAAGTTCCGGCTCTGCCTTGGCGTAATCGCCCAGTTGCTGGTACACCGTGCCAAGCATGACGTGCCCCGAGGGATCGTTCGGTTTCCGGCGCTTGTAATCGAGGGCGGGCGCAAGCGCCTCGGTATAGGCTGATGCGTCGATCAGGGCTTTGACCTGCGCAGCCAGCGCAACTGTATCGGTGGGATCCTGGCGGATCACCTGCTGGTATTCATCCGCGGCCTCGCGACCACGTCGCTCGTTCGCATAGATGTTGCCAAGAGTGAAGTATGCAGCCGTCATGTCAGGATGGCTCTTGAGCACGTCCGTTAGAAGACTAATCGCGTCAGCCACGCCGGCACCATTCAAGGCCGGCTGCCCATTGGCCTGCCTGACCTTCGCAGACTTATATTTCGCCGTTGCCAAAGCGATCTGCAAATCTGGGGAGTCCGGCTGAATCCGGAGGGCCTGCTGCCAGTAATCGATGGCGGCATCGTATCGTTTTTCCTTCACCAGAACCTGCGCCAATCCGTCCAGGGCGCAGACTAATTGGGGGTTCGCTGCAAGTGCTTTGCGAAATTCGGCTTCTGCTTCGGCCGAGTCAGCGAGGGACGACCCCAGCGCACAATGCGCCACCAGCAATGCCGGATCATACTGTAAGGCGAGGCGGAACTCGCTGATTGCGGCCGCAGGCTGCTGACTTTGCAAAACGAGCCCAAGGTCGAAATGCGCCTCGGCCAAGCGCGGCTCCAGTCGCAAGGCCGTTTTGAACGCCGCGACTGCACATTTCAGATCACCTTTCTCGGCGAACCAGGCGCCCACGGCGTCATAAACCCGTGCCGGGGGCGTGCCGGCCGGCGGGTGCGCAGCCGATGCCGGCGGTCTGCACGTGTCCGGCAGTTGCGCCCGGGACTGTGCGCCGATAAATAGTAGGAATGCGCTGCAACAAATGAGTAATCGCTTCATGATCGATCCGTTCCGGGATAACCCCACCTCGGCCGCATTCCTTGCTAACTGCCATTGCGGGGCTCGGTCACTTCGAGTATGCGATCGGCAGTCACATTGTGCAATAACTGGCGTGTACCCGAGGGCCAGTTGACCTCGATTTCCCTCATCACGCGCGAACTGCCGAGACCGAAATGGACGCGCGGATCGCTTGACGCGGCATAACCCGTGCTGGTCGTCGCCTCGTTGTAAAGCATCCTGCCATCATCGGTGGTTATCCGAATCCGGGCGCCAATGCCCATCCGGTTGCTCTTCGTTCCGACAAGTTTGAGCAGGACCCAGTGATTGCGCGTTTCGGTGACGTTGCGGAACACGCTGACCGGGGCGCCCAGAGCGGTCACTACGAGATCCATCCGCCCGTCGTTGTCAAGATCCCCGTACGCGAGGCCCCGGTGCGGGGCTGGCCGGGTAAAGTCGGCCCCAGCAGAGGCGCTCACATCTTCAAACTGCCCGTTCCCGCGATTGCGGAATACCGAGTTCGGTTCGGCATAGCGAAAATGCGATGAAATTTGCGCGATATTGTCCAGCACATTACTGCGCGCCACCACCAGATCTTTCCAACCATCGTTGTCGAGATCGACGATCCCGTTCGACCATCCAGACATCGGCCGGGTTAGATTCGCAAGCCGGCTCTCCTGACTCGCATTGCGAAACAGTCCTTTGCCTCGATTTATAAACAGTGGAAACGTTTCGTTTTCGATCGCGGTGTGCCAGATGTCGGGTAAGCCATCGTTGTTCAGATCCCGGAAGTCAGCGCCCATTCCTGCAAGGGCAGTCCCCTCGTCGTTGTATGCCACACCTGCCTGAAAACCCACCTCCTCAAATCGCTTCCCTCCCAAGTTGTGAAACAGGCGGTTCGGGCTGTTATCGTTGGCCACAAACACGTCGAGAAAACCGTCGCCGTCGTAATCCGCAAACACGACTCCCATTCCCTTGCCCAGCACGGTTGAAATTCCGGTCTCCGCCGAAACATCTGTGAACGTACCATCGCCATTGTTGCGGTAGAGAGTGTTGGGAAGTGGACCAAAGCTGTCGGGGTGGCAATAACCGCGGCCATCCAGCCCCATGCAGACCGGTTCGTAGTGCGGATCCCACTGGCAGTAATTTGCCACAAAGAGGTCAAGTAGGCCGTCGTTGTTATAGTCGAACCAGCCGGCCGCGACCGACCACATCTTGCGGCCGTTGTAGATGGCACCGCTTAGGCCGGCCTTCGCGGTGACGTCCGTGAAGGTACCATCGCCATTGTTGTGAAACAGCTGATTTCCGTTGACGTTTGCCAGAAAGAGATCGGGCCGACCGTCGTTATCGTAGTCGCCCACCGCCGCGCCCATCCCATAACCCGCTCCGGTGACTCCTGCGCGCTCGGAAACATCGGTGAACGTTCCATCGCCGTTGTTGTGAAATAGGCGGTTGTAATACTTCGGGCCCGTTTTCACCATGGATGGCATCTCCGCACCGTTGACCAGGTAAATGTCGAGCAGGCCATCCCCGTCGTAGTCGAACAGCGCAATGCCGGCCGGCATTGTTTCCGGTTGATGTTTCTCCGGGGTGGGGCAGTTTTCTGTAACAAAATGTACGCCGGCTTTTTGAGCAATGTCCTCGAATCTGATGGTCGATGGAATTGCCGCGCGCAGAGTGAAAGCCTGGAGTGGCTCGCTCCGGGTCGTCCGCAACCAGGGAAACAGCATTTTAGGGGCCAGCAAACCGACCGCTCGCAGAAAGGTTCGCCGGGAACCGTCGATGACCGCCCCCGGATCAATGGTCGGGGGCAACACGATGCCCTGGGCAAATACGATTCCGCCGAGCACAACAGAGCAAAGTAATAGAATCAACACCGTCAAACGCGTTCCTCTCCGTCTTCACTTTTTAGCGTAGATAGAGCGAGGCTTTCAAGAGAAAAGTGTCACCTCCGCGCTACTACGTGCGGCAATGACACTATGGAGTTTCAGTCAGCAGGATTGGGCTGTTACCGTGACTTCGTGGATTCGTATTCCTCGAACGATCCTCCGCCGCGGCGGACCGCAGCGGAAGACCCTTCGGATTACGAAACCACGAAGCCGCAGTTCTAACTAGTAGTAGAACTTCAGAGCCACCTGCAACTGTCGCGGATGGTTCTGTTGGCTCAAGACTTGTCCGAACGTTGGGTGGGAAATGTTCGTATCCGGACGATTGAAAACAACATTGTTAAAGAGAGTTGAATGAGTCGAGGCGGAATTCGAAGTATCTCCCTTGTCCGAGCCCTGCGTGGACCTGACGGAACAGAGATAAGTCGACGTCGTGACGTGTTTGCGCAGTGTACTGGTTCACCTTTTCAGTGCCATATGTGTACGGCGCCGGTTGCGCGAAGGCGCTTGTATTGAACCATTCTGCTCGAGTATGGATTCCGCTCCCGGCGTTCGGGTCGCCAACCACGTTCACCCGCTCCTGGAGGCAGCAGCCTATATTCTCAGGGTCGTTGCCGGTGGTCACGGTGTAAGCCTGCCCCGAACTAAATTGCACAATGCCGTTAAGCGACCATCCACCAGCCACACCGGAGACCAGCTTATGGGGAGACCTGTTGAATGGTGACTGCGCCGTGAATGCCGCCGAAAACGCGTTCTTCTGGTTGAGGTCTGAAGTGCCGTAGTCGCCGGCGCGATTGTATGGATTTGACGAGTCGCAGCTTGCACCCAGGTTGCAGCCGTCGGAGTCCGAATGCGACAGCGTGTAAGCAACCAGGAAGCTAACACCATGGGTAGGACGTTTGTTGACAGTGACCTGCAAGGAGTTGTAACGGCTGTCGCCGACGCTCTGATCGAACCATTGCTGCTGCATGTAGGGATATGGGCGCCGGGCTTGAACATTGCCTGGTCCCGGTTGGGGGGTGTTCATTGTCGGGCCCCAGTCCAGATGCCTGCCGACAGAACCGACATAGTTTGCATCGAGAGCGAGGTTCCCCGGCAACTCCCGCTCGATGCCCACGTTCCATTGATCCGTGTACGGGGTCTTGAAGTTCGGATCCACCATCCACTGGCTGACATGGCTGAAATCGTTGACTGGATAAATGATCGCACCGCCGCTGCCAAGTTGCAGCGGATCGGCCACAGTCGCAGTTGGAACATTGGTGTTCAGACCGTTGTTCTGGATGGTATTGACCGCTGGCCAGTTCCCGCCGAAATTCTGCGAGAGTTGAACGATTGTGGCCCACTCGTCGTACTCGCGGCCATAACCTCCACGGATGGTTGTCTTGTCATTTAGACGGTAGGCCAGACCGAGCCGGGTGCCCCAGTCGGCCGGTGAGTTCTTGATCACGCGGAGAGTCGGGCTAACGATAGTGTGCGCGGGAAGCCCGCCCGGAGCAGGCGTGCTCGACGCGGTGTAACTGCCAGTCGGAATACAGGGTGCGCCCTGGGTTGCCGAGCAGTTAGGCGGAAGTGCGTTAAGGATGTACTGGCCCGTGACCGGGTTAGCCTCGCCAGTGTAGTAGTTCCCGCCGTTGCCAGTCCCGTAAATCGGGGTGTACACCATGTCGTTGCGGAAGCCGACATTGACGGTAAGACGACTCGTCGCCTTGATCTGATCCTGGATGTAGAACGCATTGGTCCAGCCGCCGGTAGCCGCTTCATGGATGTTCCGGTAGCCGGCCCCACTCGGAACGCCGAGCAACTCGGATGCCCAACTGTTACCGCCCACGCCTTGATTTGCCCCGAGGCCCGCGGTCTGCGTGGCCTCGAAATCCACGTTGGAGTATGCGATCGGCGAAGTGAAGTTGTTGGTCTCAATATCGACGCCGGCTTTGATCGTGTGCGTGCCCAGGATCTTTGTGAATGAACCGCCGTACTGCCAGGTATCCGCCAACCCGCTTCCCTGCAACTGCGAACCACTCAACCCTACATAACCGCCCGCCGTAAACTGAGGTGGATTCGGCGCGCCGTCCAGGGTCAACCAGGCCGTAGACATCCCGAGTGACTCCAACTGCGTGACGAACGCCGCATCCTCGCCGGGGTGAGTGGTGCCGATGAGGCTATATCCGTAGTTTCTGCCGAAGTACACGTCCGAAAAGGCCGTCGGACTGAATGTGTGAGTCCACTGCCCTATGTAGTTAGTACCGATAACATGGTCGAAGCCCACGCCGATTATGCCTGACGGAGAGACTCCATACTGATCGAACTGGCTATAACGAAACATAATCTGGTCATTATTGCCGAAGGTCTGGTCGCCTCGAATCGTTCCCGAATGCTGGTTGGTCAAGGATCTTGCGGTGACAAACACGTTGCTCCCGTTGACCAGGGCACCGCTCTTCGGAATGATCGACTCGTATAACGCTGAGATCGGATTGACCCGGTTGCTGGGAATACAGTTGATGTCACCGTTGCAAAGGGACGTGTTGCCCGGCCCTTCGTTGTACTCCTGGGTGAAAGTTTGACGCGAGTAGGAGCCGGTGGAACTGTCATAGGTCGTCGTCGCCGGATCGTAGATTGGTGCGGCCAGGGCGCTGAAATCTCCACTGCGCATTGCAGCGGTTGGTCCGAGCGCTCCGGTTTCCTGAGCAGAGGCGAACCTATAACTTTCCCACGCAGCATAGAAGAAGGTGCGGTTCTTGCCGTTGTATAGCTTTGGAATCGAGAGGGGACCGCCGACCGAAGCGCCATACTGGTTCTGCCGCAGCGGTGCGCGTCTTGACTCAAAGAAACCGCGCGCATCCATCTTCTCGTTGCGCAGGAACTCCCAAAGAGCGCCATGATACTGGTTGGTCCCGGATTTTGTAGCTACAGTCACAAGGCCTCCGGCGGCCCCGCCGTATTCGGCAAGATCGTTGTGGCCCTGGGTCTTAAATTCCTGAATGGCATCCACGATCGGCGAATAGTTATATACCCCGGACAGCGTGTTCAGGTCGTTAGCGCCGTCCAAGAGGAACACGTTGCTCCGGTTGGCAGCGCCGTTCACTGCCGGGATATCGGTAGTCCCGATCGTGTGGCCATTCCATCCTCCGCCTCCGCCGTTGTTCTGGTCAGTATTGATGTTCGCGACACCCGCTGTGATCGTCAATAACTGGGTGAAGTTGCGGCCGTTCAAAGGCAGGTCGTTGACTTCATGCGTCGTAACAACCGTGCCCAATTCCGAACTCGAAGTCTGCAACGCAGCCGGGCTGGCGTCCACAGTAACGCTGCTTTGCGTTTCGCCGACCTTCAGTTGAAAGTTGAACGTCGCGATCTGGCTAATCTGGAGGGTTACCGCCGGTTGCAACACCGCCGTAAAATTGGTCGCGGACGCGCGCATGGTATAGACGCCTGGAGTCATGTTGAGGAAGGTGTAAACTCCGTCACTGTTTGTGGTTGTTGTCCTCGCGACCCCGGTATTGATGTTCTTGAGTTCGACCTGCGCTGTTGGAATTACAGCGCCGGTTTGGTCCTTGACGACGCCGTTTACGCTCGCGGTTGCCTGCTGGGCCATGAGAGTTGGGGAGATGAACCACGTAAGGCTCAAAAGGATCAAAGACGCGGTGAGATACCAGCCCCTGTTCCAGTGCTTTCTGTCCGAGATTCCCATAATAATTGCCTCCGTGTGAAAAATTTGCTCGCCGAGACATTCGGCTGATTTGGTGGCGTCCAACCCTAGTTGGACTCTGGGGTCGATCGCTTGATGGGTTGAACGTCTACTGTAACGATAACTGGAGGATAATATTCACTGGCTTAGGCCGGTGTCAAGAGCTTTGTGCCTCTTGCAAAATAAATCCCCAAAGCGGCATTGGCTCGGGTCGAACTATTATTTCCATTTGATTTGGAGGTCATGAGATCTGGAGAGTGCCAAGTTCTCCGACTGACCTTGCCCACTGTCCCCGTTACGTTGCATCTGGGCCACGATTACGGTCCATGTGGGCCGCGATTACACCATGTGGGCCACTATTACGGTGAAACACAAAATGCGGCCCACATCACAACGGAGTCCCGGCCTACATCCAATGGAACCACCGGCCCACATCGACAGGAATACTCACGAGAACTAACCGTCTAGCTGGTACAGAAAATCCAGACCCTTCATCGTTCCAGGTTGTCTCATCTCAACTGGCTCAAGAGACGCTGGGCACTTCAGCGGTACATTGTGTCTAGCGGCCAGAACGCCAAACATAGTTCATGTTAGTTCCGATAGAAGCTTCGATCTCTTGAATGACCGTCGAGTCGTCAGCAGGTTCAAGGGCACGCAAATTCTGTTCGAGCTGCTTGGTGGTCGACATCCCGACCAAGGTGCTTGGGACGTAGCTGTGATCGAGACAAAAGCGAAGCGCGACTTCTGTGAGATGCAAGCCGTGGGCGTTGCAGATCTCATTCGCCCGGCGGCCGGCCTCCAGAATGGCAGGAGGAGCCGGATGCCAGGTTGGTATTTCGTTTGGGCTGAGGACGCCCATGTGTAGAGGAGATGCATTGATGAGACCGATCGACTTTTCGCGCGCCAGGGGGGTGAGGAAGTTGTCCATATCGCGGACCATCAGGTTGTAGCGGCAATAACTCAAGATGGAATCAACGGGTGCTGATTCGGCAAGGCGAGCGAGAGTCTCAAGAGAGTACCCGGTTATGCCGATATACCGGGCCTTTCCTGATTGCTGCAAACCTCGCAAAGCTGGCAGCGTTTCTGCGGTAATCTGTTCGACGCTTCCAAACTCTACGTCATGGACCTGAAGGAGATCGATGTAGTCGGTTTTAAGCCGGGCCAGCGATTCGTCTACCCCTGCAAGGATCGTTCGAGCGGAGAAGTCAAAGTCATTTGCTCCGTAGCGTCCACACTTGGTGGAGAGAACGACCTGGTTTCGTTTTCCAGAAAGTGCCTCACCGAGGCGCTTCTCTGCGAGCGTCACGCCGTAGTAAGGCGACACATCGAAGAAGTTGATCCCCTGATCGATGGCCGCATGTACGGCACGGGTAC
>DHWW01000228.1 GCA_002413385.1 Granulicella sp. UBA5172 | reverse complement strand
AGACATGACGAAGACTGATCAACATCCTCTGGAGAGGATTCTTGAGAATCGAATTGCCATCATCGACGGAGCGATGGGTACCACGATTCGCACCTACGGGATGACGGAGACGGACATCCGGGGCGATCGCTTCAAGGATTCAGCGAAGGATCTGCTCAACAACGGAGACCTGTTTTCACTTACGCAGCCGAAGATGATCGGCGATATCCATCGGCGCTTCCTCGATGCCGGCGCGGACATTATCGAGACCAATACGTTTGGAGCCACCAGCATCACGCAGAGCGAATTTTTCGTGGAGGACCCTCGCGAGACGGGAGGTCGGAAGGATCCCGCGTTCTACGAGAAGATCATCGAGGACGAGTTTCTCAATAGCCTGGCGTGGGATATCAATGAGACCTCGGCGAAGCAATGCCGCGAATGGGCCGATCGCGTCGGGAACGAAACTGGGCGTCAGCGTTTTGTGGCGGGAGCGATTGGGCCGCTGACGGTGTCGCTGTCGAACTCGCCCGATGCCGACGATGCAGGCTTTCGCGTGGTGACGTTCGACCAGGTGAAGACCGCTTACGCGCACCAGGTGCGAGCGCTCATCGCCGGCGGGTCAGACCTGCTGCTGGTAGAGACGATCTTCGATTCGCTCAATGCGAAGGCGGCGCTGGTGGCGATCCGCGAGGTGTTCGATGAGGGCGGCAAGGAGCTACCCGTGATGATCTCGGCGGCCGTGGGTCGCGGGGGCGAGACGCTGATCTCGGCGCAGACTACCGAGGCATTCTGGAACGCGGTGAAGCATGTGAAGCCGCTGTCGGTGGGGCTGAATTGCTCTCTCGGCCCTGATCTGATGTATCCATTTTTGAGCGAGCTTTCGGAGAAGGCGGACGTCGCGATCTCCTGCTATCCGAACGCCGGGCTGCCGAATCCTCTGTCTGAAACCGGCTTCGATTTAGGGCCGGCGGACATGGCGCGGTATCTCGGCGACTTCGCGCGCGGTGGGCTGATCAATATCGCCGGTGGCTGCTGCGGCAACACGCCGGAGCACATCGCGGCCATCGCGAAAGCGCTCGACGGAATGCATCCGCGCGAACTTGCACGTCGCGAGGTGACAGCTTGAGCGCCCCTGTAGAAACCAAGCCGCTGCGTCTGTCTGGATCGCAGCCGTTCACGCAGCAGCCTGGCGTGTACATCATGATTGGCGAGCGGACCAACGTCGCCGGTTCGCCGAAGTTCGCGAAGCTGGTGAAGGAAGGCAAGTACGAAGAGGCCGTCAGTGTAGCGCGACAGCAGGTTGAGAATGGCGCGAACGTCATCGACATCTGCATGGACGAGGGCATGATCGACGGCGTCGCTGCGATGACGCGCTACCTGCAGTTGCTGGGCAGTGAGCCTGAAGTCGCGAAGGTCCCGTTCATGGTGGACTCCTCAAAATGGGAGGTGATCGAGGCAGGGCTGAAGTGCCTGCAGGGCAAGGGAATTGTCAACTCGATCTCCATGAAGGAAGGCGAAGAGAAGTTTCGCCAGAATGCTGCGACGGTGCTGAAGTACGGTGCGGCTGTGGTGGTGATGGCCTTCGATGAACAGGGCCAGGCAGCGACGTACGAGGAGAAGATCCGCATCTGTGAACGGGCTTACAGAATCCTGGTGGACGAGGTCGGCTTCCCGCCTGAAGACATTATCTTCGACCCGAACATCCTGACCGTTGCCACGGGCATGGAGGAGCACAACAACTACGCGGTCGACTACATCAAGGCCACGCGCTGGATCAAGGCCAACCTGCCGCACGCAAAGGTGAGCGGCGGTGTCTCGAACGTCTCGTTCAGCTTCCGCGGNNGGCATGGACATGGGCATCGTGAATGCCGGGATGCTCGAGGTGTACGAAGAGATTGAACCGGAGCTGAAGGTGCTGGTCGAGGATGTGCTGCTCAACCGGCGTCCTGATGCGACCGAGCGGCTGGTCGACTATGGTGAGAAGCTAAAGGCTGAGTCCATCGGCGGCGAAGTCGTCAATGAGAAGAAGGCCGAAGAGTGGCGCAACGGCACGGTGGAGGAGCGGCTCTCGCACGCACTGGTGAAGGGGATCGACACCTACATCGAGATCGACGCCGAGGAAGCTCGCGTGAAGCTGGGTCGCCCACTGCTGGTGATCGAAGGGCCGCTGATGGACGGCATGAGCGTGGTGGGGGATATGTTCGGAACCGGCAAGATGTTCTTGCCCCAGGTGGTCAAGTCGGCGCGCGTGATGAAGAAAGCCGTGGCACACCTGACGCCGTTCATGGAAGCCGAGAAGGCTGCGATGGAAGCGGCCGGCCAGGTGGTCAAAGCGCAGGGAAAGATCGTGCTCGCGACGGTCAAGGGTGATGTTCACGACATCGGCAAGAACATTGTCGGAGTCGTGCTCGCATGCAATAACTACGAGGTCATCGACATGGGGGTGATGGTCTCGTGCGAAAAAATCCTGGCACGGGCGAAGGAAGAGAAGGCAGACATGATTGGGCTCAGCGGCCTGATCACGCCGTCTCTCGACGAGATGGTGCATGTGGCCAAGGAGATGGAGCGCCAGGGTTTCAAATTGCCGCTGCTGATTGGTGGGGCAACCACGAGCCGGAGGCACACCGCCGTCAAAATTGCGCCGCACTACAGCGAGCCTGTGGTCCATGTGCTGGATGCCAGCCGCGCGGTCGGCGTAACCACCAGCCTGCTAAGCGAGGACGGGAAGGAAGAGTTCGTTGCAAAGCATCGCACCGACTATGAGGCGCTGCGCAAGGCCCACGCTGCGCCGCCCCAGCAGGTCGTCTCCCTTGAGACCGCTCGTGCGAGACGGACTCCAATCGAGTGGCGTGCCGAAGACCTGCCGGTACCCGCATTTACCGGAGTGCGCGCGCTGAATAACTTTCCTCTGGCGACGCTGCGCGAGTTCATCGACTGGACGCCGATCTTTCACGCATGGGGGCTGAAAGGCGTTTATCCTCGCATCTTTGAACACGAGACGCAAGGGGAGCAGGCGCGCCAGATCTTCAAGGATGCGAATGCCCTGCTGGACATCATGATTGAAAAAAAACTGACTACGGCGCGTGCCGTATACGGCTTCTTTCCCGCTAACGCCGTGGGCGACGATGTCGAGCTGTACACGGACAACACACGCACAACGGTGCTCGAACGATTCCACTTCCTCCGCCAGCAGGCAAACAGGGAAGGCAGCGAGCCGTGCCGTTCGCTGGTCGACTTCATCGCGCCGAAGGAAACCGGGCTGCCCGACTATATGGGTGGTTTCGCGGTGACCAGCGGGATCGGCCTGAAGGAGCTATGCGACCAGTACAGGGCCGAGAACGACGACTACAACGCGATCATGGCGGAAGCCATCGGAGATCGCCTCGCTGAAGCTTTTGCCGAATGCCTGCACAAGCGGGTGCGGGATGAATGGGGTTACGGTTGTGCGGAGGGCCTGAGCAACGCGGATTTTATCGAAGAGAAGTACCAGGGGATCCGGCCGGCTGCGGGTTACCCGGCGTGCCCGGACCATACGGAAAAGGGCACGCTCTGGAGTTTACTGGATGTGCAGGCTCATACCGGCATGCTGATTACGGAGTCGTTTGCGATGTGGCCCGGCTCGAGCGTCAGTGGACTGTACTTCGCGCATCCACAATCGCGCTATTTCAGCCTGGGCAAGATCGACCGCGACCAGGTCGCCGACTATGCTGACCGCAAGGGAATGAGCATCGCCGAGGTCGAGCGGTGGCTCGGACAAAACCTGAACTACGATCCCGAGGGATGACGTTTTCGAGTATGACGTTTCGTCGGGGGATGACGATGCGGCTGCAGATCTCGCCCGATGGGACCGCAAGGCGCAGGAGAGAGAATCGTTCTAAGATAGTGCATCAATCATTTTGTATTTTCGGAGCATGCATGAAATTCGGTACAGCAGGATTGTTGTTGGCGGTGGTGATGGGAAGCACGGCGGCGGCACAAGGACCGCAATTGCCGGAGCAGGATCGCGTTCTCGCGCGGCAGATCTTCAGGGAGTTCATCGAGACCAACTCGCAGGACTCCAACGGCAGTGTCACCGCAGTCTCCGAGGCGGCACGCAAAGAGTTTCTCAAGGCTGGCTTCGCGCCGGGGGACCTTATTCTTGCCGGCCCCAATGATCGCAAGCAGAACCTGGTCGTGCGCTATCACGGAGTCGCGGGATCGAAGCTCAAGCCGATCCTGATCATCGGGCACACCGACGTCGTCGAAGCTCGCCGCTCCGACTGGACGACCGATCCGTACACGTTTATCGAGAAGGATGGCTACTTCTACGGCCGCGGCACCCAGGATATGAAGGATGGTGACGCCGACGTCGTCGAAAGCCTCATCCGCATGCACCGCGAGGGCTATGTGCCCGATCGCGACATCGTGCTTGCCCTGACCGCCGATGAAGAGGGTGGTAAATCGAACGGCGTCAGATGGTTGCTGAAGAATCGCCCGGATTTGATGGAGGCTGATTTTGTTATCAATCCTGATGGAGGAGGCCCCACGCTGTACGACGGCAAGGCCATCGAGCTGGACGTGGAGGCCACCCAGAAGACCTACGCGGACTACCATGTGATCGCCACCAACCCTGGCGGACACAGCTCGGTGCCTCGCCCGGATAACGCCATCTATGAGCTGATGCACGCGCTCGAAAAGCTGGAGGCCTCGCCCTTTCCCGTGGAGCTGAACGCGGTGACGCGCGCGTCGCTCGAGGAGAGTGAGAAGGTGACGACACCAGCGCGAGCCGCGGACATTCGCGGTGTGCTCAAGACGCCGCCCGATCCTAAGGCCGTCGCAGACTTCTCGAAGGAGCCCAATGACAACGCGACGCTGCGTACCACCTGCGTTGCAACGATGCTCAAGGGCGGTCACGCAGCCAACGCGCTGCCCGGTGAGGCTGAGGCCAACGTCAACTGCAGAATTCTTCCCGGCCACTCGCAGGAAGAGGTGCGGAAGACTCTGATCGGCATCTTCAACGACCCCAAGCTGACCGTTGAATATGCTGCGGATGACGGCACGGTATCGCCAACCGCTCCCGACCGCGAGAGCCAGGCGCCTCCGCCGCTGCGCGCCGACGTCTTCGGCCCGCTGCACCAGGTAGCCGAAGAAATGTGGCCAGGAATGCTCGTGATTCCGAGCATGTCCGTCGGCGCCAGCGACTCCATCTACACCATGAAGTCTGGTATTCCAAGCTATGGGATCGGTGGCGCTGGCATTGAGTACAACGACGACCGGATGCATGGACGCGACGAGCGGCTCGGCGTCGATTCGTACTATAAGAGTGTGGAGTTCTTCTATCTGTACTTGAAGGCGCTCACGAAGTAAGGCGGTGCCTGACCCTTTACTTATCCGCAAATTCCGTCAGAGAGCGGCTCCGCGACGATTTGGAAATCGTCTTCGTAGACGACGTAACCAACTCGCTCTGTCCGATCAGATAGACAGAGCGAGTTTACCCGTATCCAGATCAATCGTGGGTTGACGAATCACTACCGGAAATCGACTGGCGCGGTTAGGACTTGGGAGCGAGCGTCGTGAGATTTCCCGTTGGTGCGGCACCGGGTTTGGCAGGGGCGTATTTACTGGCGCACTTGGCCTGCAACTGCGTGGCGTGGAAGGTGCCGTCGCGTCCGAAGGTGCCGATGGCCAGGGTCTGGGCATCGTCCTTGAACTCATCCGGCGGAGGCTCCGCACCCTCATACATCACGCGAAGGGTCTTGTCGTTCTCCACCAGCGTGAAGTTGGCATTCGGGCCAAAGCGCGTAATGCTGCCCGGCTGCACATTGCCGGCGACGCGAAGGTTGACCTTGTAGGCCTTGTTGCCCATCGCGTTCAGCTCATTGATGGTGACGTAGTAGCTCTTGGCGTTCGCCGAAGCGGAGAAGGCGAGCCAGACAACGGTCGCCACAACGATGGCGCCCGCGACAAAAAACTTGGCGTACGAGTTGGACTTGGGCTTTGACATACTCTCCTAGTTTACGCCTCTAAAATCGACGGCGAGCGTGCGTTTTTGTTCGCTCGACTGCAAGGCCAGCTCCAGCAGCCTGACCGTGCGATATGCGTCCTCCGCTGGAATGGCGAGCGGCGACAACCCCAGTATTGCATCCCGGACCCCTGCATAGAAGTGACGGTAATCACCCACCTCGGATGGAAGTTTGGTGCGCTCAATGACGGTTGGCTCAGCTGGGTTCGGGGCCAGCGCGAGAGTGCCCCAGGCGGCTTCCGGCTCGGGCAACCACGGCTCTGCGGCCCCGATTTGCGGCGGTCGCGCACCGGCGAGCAGGGCAGCCTCCTGGGGATCGAGCCCGTACTTCACAAAACTCCCGTTCGTCCCATGCACCCGGAAGCGTGGCGCGGCCTCCGCCCCAATCATGGTGGAATGGCACTCGTAACGAATTCCGCGTGCATTCGGAATCTCGAAATCCAGAACAATGTCGAACGCGTCTTCGATCTTGGTCACATCGCGTTCGGAGCGCACACTGGCGGTGATGAACTGCGGCGCGCCGTAAAGCGCCAGCGCCTGGTCCACGAGATGCGGCCCCAGATCGAACAGCAGCCCATTCACAGCGCCACCCTCTTCCTTCCATGTTCCGGCACGCCGGATCGGGCGATAGCGGTCATAGTGCGAAAATCACCTGCGTAATGCGTCCCAGCGTGCCCTCCGCAACGAGTTTCCGCAACGTCACGAAGTCGCTGTCGTAGCGGCGATTGTGGAATGGCGCGAGCACTTTGCCCTGCTCCGCGGCAAGCGAGATCAACGCGCGAGCCTGTGCAGAGGATGCAGCAAAGGGCTTGTCGATCACGACATGCTTACCCGCCTCCAACGCTGCCTTGGCCAGCTCGAAGTGGGTCTCATTGGGGGTGCCAACGACGATCAGGTCAATCGCCGGGTCAGAGAACACCTCCTCAACGGTGCGCGCAATGCGGGTGTTGGGGTAGTCGGTTGCAGCGTTGTCTCCGTGGGCGTTGCACGATGACCGAGAGCTCAAGTCCCGGAACCGCTGCGACGAAGGGCGAGTGAAAGATGCGGCCAGCAAAACCATAACCAAGAACGGCAGTTCGTATCGGCATTGACATCGGATTATCCTACAGCGGCTTCAATTGCTGCGTCGACGCGCAGCGTGTCCTGTTGCATCAGGGTTGGGGTGACGGGGGGACAGGTATGGGCAAGGGCTTGATCGGTGTATCGCCAACCAGCCTCGCCACCGTGGCCTCAATCGCAGACGCCATCATCCGTTGCCCCAGCGTGTTGGGATGCAGCGATGCGCGGGGCGGGTTCAGGTACGGGTCATAGAAGATGGAGTCGTTCAGCGACCCTCCCTCATAGAAGATCACGCTGATATCCATGTACGTCACCTGCGGATCTTCACCTCCCGCGTAGTGCGCGCCAAGGTAGCTGTTGACGTCAAAATTCAGCTCCTTCGAGGGCAGCCGGGTGGGTATAATTCCCAACAGCAGAATCTTCGTCTCGGGCAGATGGTGCTCGATGTCCTTGACCACGGCATCGATGCCCGTCTCTGTTTCCTCAGCCGTCTGGTGAAAGAACCCGGTGTTATTGGTTCCGATGAGCACGATGGCAGCCTTGGGATGCAGCCCGCTGATCTCGCCGTGGTCCAGCCGCCACAGGACGTTGGCCGTGGTGTCGCCGCTGAAGCCCAGATTCAGCGCCTTGCGCGGCGCATAATACTGCTGCCAGATCGGCTGAAAATCCTCATTCGGTGGCTGTGCCTTGTCGTAGTTGTTCGTGATCGAGTCACCGATGAGCAACAACTCCGTATCGGCATGGCTCGCCAGGCCGGCCAGGATCGCGTTGTGGCGCTGCGCCCACCAGGCCTCCGACAACCGGTCCGTGGGCACGATGGCGGGATCACGGATCGCAGCGGTGGGCGTCGGCCCCTGTGCATGCAACGTCAGCGGCAGGAAACACAGCACGGCGACGACGACGGCAGACGAATAGAGAGACTTCGGCAGGGATCTCATGGCTTCCATCGTACGACGTGCCGGAGGCCTGTTTTGTTAGCGGATCGAACACAGAGCTGGATATAGCTTGCGGTAGTGCGTATACGCCTCGGCCATGGTTTCGGGATGCTGCGGTACGATCGTCGCCGCGGCCCGGATGGTCGCCTCGCAGGCTTCCTCGACCGACGCCCACGCACCCACTCCGGTGCCTGCCAGCAGGGCGGCGCCAAACGCTCCACCCTCCTCGGCTTCCAACAGTTCGACCGGCTGTCCATAGACGTCGGCCTGGATCTGCCGCCACAGCGGGCCTCGTGCGCCGCCGCCACCGAGCCGGATGCGCTCCACGGGAATTCCAAGCTCGGCAAACAGCGTGAACGTATCTTTGAGCGAGAACGCCACGCCCTCCAGCACCGCCCGGACAAAGTGCGCGCTGGTCGTCGACGCCGTAATCCCCACAAACGCAGCGCGGGCCTTCGGATCGAGATGCGGCGTCCGCTCGCCAAAGAGATACGGGGCCCACAGCAGGCCATCGCTCGCCGGCGGCACATCCGCAGCCAGGGCGGTCAGTTCGTCGTAGGAGCTGGAAGGGAAGAACGTGTCCTTCAAATACCGGAAGCTCAACCCCGCTCCGTTGGTTACGCCCATCACGTGCCAGACTCCGGGAGCCGCGTGGCAGAAGGTGTGGAGCCTCCCCTTCGGATCGAGTGTCGGCTTGGCCGTGGCTGCAAACACCACACCCGAGGTCCCGATGGTCGCTGAAACCGAGCCCGGCGCAAGGATCCCCATCCCGACGGCACCCGCGCCCTGATCGCCAGCGCCGGCGGCAACCGGGGTATCCGCCTTGAGCCCGGTCGCGGCCGCACCCTCCGCTGAGATGCGCGCGCAAATCTCCGGGCCCTCAAACAACTGCGGCAGCCACTCCATCGGAATGGCGGTGGCCTCGGCCATCTCGGTCGACCAGCGCCGATGCACCACATCCAGCAGCAGGGTTCCCGAGGCCTCCTGCATGTCCATCGCATACACGCCTGTCATGCGCAGCCGGACGTAATCCTTGGGGCAGAGTACATGCGCAATGCGAGCGAAGATCTCTGGCTCCTCCTCCCGCACCCACAGCAGCTTGGTCAGGGTGAAGTTGGGCAGCGCGGGATTCGCCGTCAGCTCGATCATCCGATCGTAGCCGATCGTTACATTCAGCCAATCGCACTGCGGTTGCGTACGCTGGTCGCACCAGATCAACGCTGGTCGCAGTACCTCGCCCGCAGCATCCAGCATGACGCAACCGTGCATCTGGCCGGTCAGCCCGACAGCCTCGACGGCGCTGCCATGTCCTGCTGTCGCAGCGGCCTTCAGCGCTCCCTGAATCGCGAGTTGCGCCGCCCGCCACCAATCCTCCGGATCCTGCTCGGCCCAGCCAATTTGCTCGGAGCGAATGGGCGCATGTTCCGCCGAGTGCGAGGCCAGCACCTTGCCGGTGCGGTCGATAAGCAGGGCACGAGTCCCACCCGTACCAACGTCGATTCCTAGAAACATGGTTCTCCTGAGACCTCAAAAGCTAGTCGCCACCAAGAGTGTAAAGCGTGGAGGCAGTTTCCGTTTTAATCGGTTTAGTCAGCCGAACGTATCGCGCACAGGCCATCTCCTACGCTCACCAGGCCAGATTCTCCTCACCAATTTCCTGTCATGAGCCAACGGGAAGCCAGCCTGTGGATTTCCAGAGGAACTTTTGCATACATCCCCGCCTCTCCCGCATCTGTTACTCAACGCCCAAAGGACCCACTGACCCAAGGTCCAGCCGACGATTTAGCATGAAACCTATGATTCAAATGAAGAGACGCGCGTCATGGAACGCGATCGCCCTGATGATCATTGCGGCTGGCCCGGCGATCGCGATAGCGCAGGGATCGCAGAGCAGCAGTTCCAGCTCCAACGGAACATCGTCCGCGCTGGGGACCGCAGTGCAGGCGCAGCAACAGCTTGCGCAGCCTGGTCCTCCGATCAACCCCTCCAGCAGCACCGCTCAGAACGGCATCGACCCCAGCTTTCACGGCAGCCTCGTTGCAGGAAAGGCAACCGCCGAGGTGCTTCCACTCAGCCTCGACGACGCGATCCAGCGCGGGCTGCGGAACAACCTCGGGCTGATTCTCCAGAGTTCCAACCAGCGTCAGGCCAACGGCCAGCGGCTCGAAGAACTGCAGTCGCTGCTGCCCATGGTAACGGGAAGCGCGTCGATTACTGTGGAGCAGATCAACCTCGCCGCCGAAGGCCTTAAGTTCCCCGGAATCAATCCGATCATCGGACCCTTTCAAGTAGAGGATTTCCGTGCGTATCTGACGCAGAACCTCGTCAACCTGAACGCGTTCCAGACTTATCTGGCCGCTAAACACAACTTTCAGGCTGCCAAACTCACTGCCCAGGATGCCCGCGACCTGGTCGTGCTCACGGTCGGCAATGCGTACCTGCTCTGCGTAGCGGACGAGACCCGAATCAAGGCCGTACAGGCAGAGTTCGACAGCTCGAAGCTCTCCTTCGACCAGGCCAGGGACGCGCATGAAGCGGGCACTAGTCCTCGCCTCGATGTGCTCCGCGCGCAGGTCGACTACCAGAGCGAAGAGCAGACGCTGATCGCCAGCGTCAACCAGTTGGCGAAGGACAAACTTTCGCTGGCCCGCGCCATCGGCCTTCCTCTCGATCAGAAGTATGAGTTGACGGATTCGACACCGTTTCAGGCGCTCGATACGCCTGACCCCGAAGCTGCGTTCCAGCAGGCGCTGAAGCAGCGCAAGGACCTTGCCGCAGCCGTCGAGAAGACCAAGGCGGCAAAAGCGACGGCGAAGGCTGCCTTCGACGACCAGCTCCCCACCCTGAAAGCGAGTGGAAACTATGGCGACATAGGAGAGACGGTCGGTCATTCGCACGGCACCTTTACCGCCGCGGGCGAGCTCTCCGCACCCATTCTGCAGGTGGCAAAGAATCGCGGTGAGCGAGAAGTCGCCGGCGCCCAACTCGACCAGGCGAACGCCAAGCTCTCCGACCAGGTTCAACAGGTCAACGCGGACGTCCGCGACGCCATCCTCGACATCGAGACGGCAGCGAAACTGGTCGAAGCGACCAAAAGCAATGTTGATCTCGCGCGCGAGGCACTGAGCGAGGCGCAACAACGATTCAAGGCCGGAGTCGACGACAGTCTGCCGGTCTCCCAGGCCCTGGCAACCGACCGCCAGGCCGAAGACCAATACATCAGCGCGCTCTACCAGCACAACGTGGCCAAGCTTTCACTCGCCCGCGCGCTGGGTGTGGCGTCGACGAACTACAAAGAGTATCTCGGAGGAAAGTAAGCGTGGCCGACCAGAACGAATATCCGCAGGAACAGAAGGAGCTTGAGGCTCCAGCGAAGGACCACTCCGGCAAAAAGCTCATCGGCCTCATCGTGGTGTTGGTGCTGATCGTCGGCGCCGCTGTCTTCTACTGGCGCTCGACCTTTACCGAAGACACCGACGACGCACAGATCGACGGCAACCTCTACCAGGTCAGCTCGCGGGTCGCCGGCCAGGTGGTCCATGTCGATGTGCAGGAGGCGCAGTTCGTCCACAAGGGCGACCCCATCGCCGAGGTTGACCCCAGTGATCTTCAGGTTGCGTTGGAGCAGGCACAGGCCGATCTCGCGAACTCCAAGGCGGAGTATGAGCAGGCCAGCGTCAACGTTCCCATCACCGATGTCCAGGTAGCGACCACGCTCCAAACGTCGGGTTCCGACGTACTCGGCAGCCAGGCTTCGGTGGAGCAGTCCGAGGCGCAGGCACAGGCCGCCATCGCTCGCGTCCAGTCCGCAAAGGCGCAAGCCCTCAAGTCC
>DHWW01000162.1:28299-31963 GCA_002413385.1 Granulicella sp. UBA5172 | reverse complement strand
CGGCGAAAAGCTCAGGATGACAGGGTTGGGGAGTATGCAAACGCCGGGGAAATGCAGATCTCTACGGGATGACAAACAAAAAAAGAAAGAGCCGGAAGGAAAGCGGGGAGCGCGGCGTGTCTAGTAGCCGATGCGGGGTGGTGGCGGAGGTAGAAGCCCGGGGTGAAGGTAGAGGTAGAAGACGGCGATGCTGGCGGCGATGCAGTAGAGGCCGAAGAGGTACCAGCGGCCGTGCTCCAGCCAGGAGCTGAGCCAGCGGAGGGCGGCGAGGCCGGCGAAGAAGGAGAAGATCATGCCGAGGAGGGCCGCGACGGCGCTGGCGTGCAGGTTGAGTGAGCCACCGGCGAGTTCGACGACTTGCTTGGCCTTGAGGAGGCGCTCGGCTTCGCGGGCGATGGCGGCGGGGGTGATGATGACGGCGAGGGCGAAGCTGAAGCGCTCGGCGCGCTGGCGGGTGGTGCCGGCGAGGAGGCCGGTGGAGATGGTGGCGCCGGAGCGGGAGAAGCCTCGGAAGGGGAGGCAGAGGCCCTGGATGGCGCCCATCCAGCCGGCCTGGGCGAAGGTGACGTTGTCGCCGGTGAGGACGATGGAGCGTTCGTAGGAGGGGCGGTTGGACTCGGCGGCGGCGCGGGCCTGGGCGGAACGTTCGCGGAGGCTGGAGATCAGGATGATGAGGCCAGCGGCGAAGAGGGCTGGGGCGATGAGGTCGAGACGGGAGAAGAGGAGCTCGATTTCGCCTTTGGGCTTGCCCTTGAAGGCGGTCTCTTCAATGATTTTGATGAGGGGGTAGCCGACGAGGCCGGTGAGCAGCGTGGCCCAGAAGGCTCGGACGAGGAAGCGCTTGAGGGCGTGCGCGGTGGTGAAGTAGGCGAGACGCCACTGCGACCAGAAGTAGACGATGACGGCGAACATCGTGCCGGTGTGCAGCATGACCAGGATCAGGGTCATCTGCGGGGACGAGGGGTCGAGGCCGAGCAGCTTTTCCGCGACGACGACGTGGGCGGAGCTGGAGACGGGTAAGAGTTCCGCGAGGCCCTGGACGATGGCCAGGATCAATACTTTGAGCAGAGAGGGCATAGGGGGATTCTAAATGCAGGTTGTTGGTTGTTGGTTGTTGGTTGTTGGTTGTCGGTTTGTCGGTTGTGGGTTAGGGTTTTGCCCCAGGTTGGTAGATGTCGGGCACCTGGGCGCAAAGTTCTACTGCAGTAGATCATTTGGGCTGGCCGCTAGGGACGAATCACACCGCTACAACCGACTAACCGAGAACCGANNAACCGACAACCCCTATTCTTAGTCCCTGTCGGTGCCGTAGATGGGGATGCCCTGGGAGACGCGGAAGGCGATGGAGGCGGCGCGGGGGGCGTAGTCGGAGGTGGGGTAGTCGTGGTGGAGCTGGTCGGCGATGGACTGGCAGTTTTTGGCGGCCTGGGCGGAGAGCTTGGGGTTGTCGTTTACCTGATACATGGTGACGAGGACGCCCTGGCGGTAGGCGGCGTCGTAGAGGGCTTCGGCGGACTTGGGGCCGGTGCGGTAGTTGTTGGCGTAGTTGAGATAGAGCTGGGTTTCGCGCTCGGGGCAGTTGGGGAGGCCCTGCCAGTCTCCGCAGAGCTTGTTGTCGAGGAGATCGAAGGCGGCGCGGGCGGCGAAGGGGGAGTTGGGGAAATATTTCATGACGCGGCGGAGGGCGCCTTCGTAGATGTGGGGGCGGAGCATGCCGTCGCCGTCGTGGGTGCTGGGGAGGGTGGCGATGTCGGACTTGTCGAGCTGCCAGCGGATGTCGGCGGCGCGGAAGAGGGCTTCGGGGACGAGGGGGGAGTCGGGGAAGTAGTCGGCGACACGGGCGTAGAGGAGGTGGGCTTCGGCGGCGGCAGCTTCGGGGGGATGGGGCTGGGCGGCCTGGGATTCGAGCTCGGCGGCGTAGCCGAAGATGAGGGCGTCGCCGTTGGGGGTGGTGGGGCCGACGACGCCTTTGTCGCGAATCCAGCCGGAGCTGGGGCCGGGGGTGGTGTTGGGGTCGGTGAACTCGGGCTTGGAGTCGGGGTCGTCGTCTTCGGGGGGATCGGTGTCGATGAAGATGTTGAGCCAGGGGCTGTTGTGGGAGCTGATGACGAACTCGTGGCCGGGGGTGATGGTGGTGATGGGCGGGGCGGAGGCGTCGCCGGTGACGTAGACGTTGGCGGTGTGGAGGAGGGTGGCGCGGTTGGCGCGGTCGTGGCCGGTGCGGTCGTCTTGATTGCGGGGCTTGCGCTGGGCGTGGAGGAGCGTGGGGAGGAGGAGTGCGAGGAGCAGCAAACCACAGGGGCTAAAGCCCCAGAGTGAAGCGAAGGGATGAGACCCGAGGCTGAAGCCTCGGGGTACCTGTTCGTCGCGGATTTGGGAGGCGGAGGGATGGGGCATGCTGGTGGATTAGACGGGGGTTGCGAGGGATTCGGATTCTAGTTCGGTGCGGAGGGCGGGGTCGAGGTTGCCGCCGGAGAGGATCACGACGACCTTCTGCGCGGGTGGGAGTTGGTGCGTGTGGAAGAGGGCGGCGGCGAGGGTGATGGCTCCGGAGGGTTCGGCGGTGAGCTCGGTGGCGTGGAGGATGATGCGGGTGGCGGTGCGGATTTCGGCTTCGGTGATGGTGACGATGCCGTCGACGAAGCGGAGGATGTGGTCGAAGTTGAGGGCGCCGAGGGATTGGGTGCGGAGGCCGTCGCAGAGGGTGCGGGAGGTGTCGGCGGCAGACCATTCGGTGAGGGTGCGGGTGGTGAAGGAGGCGAGGGCGTCGGCGGCTAGTTCGGGCTCGCAGCCCCAGACTTGTACCCCTCGGTCGGCATTCTGCGAATCCCACTCATCACGATGAGACTGTGATGAATGGGGCACCCGGATTTGTGCTCGTTGTGTGGGATCCTGCGAACCCCACCCATCGCCAGAAAGCGGCGATGAATGGGGCACCCGGATTTGTGCGGCGGAGGCTAGCTTGAGGGCGGTGGCTACTCCGGAGAGGAGGCCGCCGCCGGAGACGGGGGAGAGAACGAGGTCGACGGTGGGGAGTTGCTGGAGGATTTCGAGGCCGCAGGTGGCCTGGCCGGCGATGATGGCGGGGTCGTCGTAGGGAGGGATGATGGTGTAGCCGTGGGCGGCGGCTAGCTGTTCGGCTTTTTCTTTTCGCTCCGTGGAGGCGGGGCCTACGATGACGATCTCGGCGCCAAGGGCGATGGTTGCTGCGCGCTTGATCTGGGGGGCGTTGGAGGGCATGACGATGACGGCTTTCGAGCCGAGGGCTCGTGCGGCGTAGGCGACTCCCTGGGCGTGGTTGCCGGAGGAGTAGGTGATGACGCCGCGGCGGAGCTCGTCGGGGGAGAGCTGGGCGATCTTGTTGTAGGCTCCGCGGAGTTTGAAGCTGCCGATGGGCTGGGCGGACTCGTCCTTGAGATAGATGGCGGGGGCGGTCTCGGAGAGTTCGGGGAAGCCTGCCATGCGGAGGCGCGCGCGGTCGAGGCGGACGAGGGGCGTGCGGACGGCGGCGGGGGAGATGCGTTGGGCGGCGGCCTGGATGTCGGCGAGGGTGATGAGGGACTGCATTGAGGTGATTGTAGTGGCGGCGAGGGCTGGTGCGAAATGGGGGGCTCTCAGGAGGACGGTTGGTGGGGGTGGAGGGGAGCGGTCGTTTGCTACCGCA
>DHWW01000162.1:24492-28280 GCA_002413385.1 Granulicella sp. UBA5172 | reverse complement strand
GGTCGAGATGACAGAGTTTATTGGCGGTTCGGTCGAGATGGCACATTTTTCGAGTCTGGCGATTTAGTTAGCGGGATTCGACGGCGTGGAGGATGAGGGCGAAGAAGTGGACGAGGCGGAATTGATCGGCGGCGGTGGGGTCTTTGCCGTCGATGTCGAGATGGGAGAGGACGGGGGAGATGAGGGAAGCTTTGAGGGTGTTGGGGGGGAGTTCGGCCTCCAGCCACTGGGTTTCGGCGGAGGGGATGATGTTGTCGGCCTCGCCGTGGAGGAGATAGACGGGCGTGGTGAGGTGGGCGAGGTGTCCGTGGGGGCTGACGCCGGCCATGCCCTGGAGGTGGAGGGCTTCGTCGGCGGCGAGCCTGCGGCGCGTGGAGGGCAGGGTGGTGTCCATGAGGAGNNCCGTACTCGTGGGGACGGAGGAGCTCGGCGGTGCCGTTGGGGCGGGGATCTTCGCCGGTGCGGTAGTAGTCGGCGACGCGGGACATCTCGTCCTCAGAGCCGATGGCGACGACGAATTTGATGTACGGGTTGAAGCTGGGGCGTGCGGCGGCGAGGAGGGAGAGGCTTCCGGAGAAGCTGAGGCCGAGAATGCCGACGGGACGGTGGTGCTGCTGGGAGGAGAGCCATGCGGCGGCATTGCCGATGGTGTCGATGGAGTTGGGACCGATGTGGTAGTCCTTGATGTCGGGGAGTTCCGGGGTGAGGACTCGGAGGCCGCAGGAGGACATGGCGGAGGCGAAGGCGACGAGGCGGGGCTCATCGATACCGAGATAGTGGACGCCGTGGAGGACGATGATGGTGGGCGCGTTGGGGCGATGGACAGGGGTGTAGAGGCGAGCGCGGATGGGGCCGTCGGGTAACTGGAGGGTGACGTCGCTGGTGGCGACCGGGTCGGTGATGAACCAGCGCAGGGGTTCGTAGACGGGCTTGTTGGCGACCTGATCGAGAACGGCGATGGCCTGGAGATGAGCGATAGTGAAGGGCCAGGCAAGGATCGCGAGGAACACGAAGAAGGCGACGCCGATCGCCGTGTAGAGACTCGAACGTGTTGCGATGGCCTCTCGCGGAGTTCTGATGGGGGGTGCAAGGGGGGGCGCGAGTGGGGGAGCTTCGACGGTGCCTGAAGTGGCTTGAGGCTTATGTTGGAATGGCATCGCGCGAGAAGTATATTCCCTTCGGAAGAGAGAGGGAAAAAATACCGCAGCCTACCAGGAGCCTAGTGGTGACGCAGGAGAAGGACGGCCAGAGGGACGCACATCGCGAGCAGAACGAGAAGGATGATCAGAAGGAAGGTTTGCTGGCTCCGGGATTGACGCTCGAGAGTAGCGAGCCTCGACTCCAAGGCCTCTGCCGATTGCTTGGTGGAGGTGAGGTCGGAGGCGATGGCGGAGAGCTTCTCGCTCTGGTCGTTGAGCTGGCGATAGAGGCCGGCGTGCGCGGCGGTGACCTGGCCGAGGTCTCCTCGAAGACCGTCAGCCATTTGCTCCATGGCATTGCGTGCGGCCTCTTCGCCGGCGGTCTTGGACAGGAGGAAGCGGTCTGCCATGGGAAGCAGGCGCGTGATGTGCGGAGCGAGTTCAATGAGTTGCGAGAGAGCCTTTGGCCACATGCGGAGATTGTAGCGGCTTTACGACGAGAGGATGACGGCGGACTTGCGCGAACGCAAATGATTCATGACCAGAATGGCGATGGAGAAGAGCAGAATCGCGGTCATGAGGATCATCGACCAGAGGCAGTAGATGCACCATTTTTCAATGACGTAGGCCTCCAGGTAGGAGAGAAAGGCGGCGCAGGCAAAGCCGAGTTCGGCGATCTGGAGGGTGAGCCAATATTGTTTGGAGAGAGCGAGGATCGCGATGAGGCCGTAGCCGAGGATGCCGAAGATGGCGACGGGAATGTGGATCTTGCCGGAGTGGGGGACTTCGTCGAAGCCGATGGGAGGGAATTCAGCGTAGCGGCCGTGGTTGACGGCTCCGCAGTCGAAGCGCTCCGTGACGGCGCAGGGGGGTGCGACGGAGGGGTCCTGGTAGTGGATGCGGAGGGCGAGGGCGGAGTCGAAGATGCCGGCGATGGCGAGCAGAGCGATGAGGAAGCGCATGTGGTCTCTTATTGTAAGAGCCGCGCGTGTCTGCAGGAACGGGAAAGGTGCGGCGGTGCGGAATGAGTTGGACCGCCATCGGCACGGGGGTTCCGGTGAGGGGTGGGATTCACGTAGAGTTTAAGTGGTTAGTGGTTAGTGGGATTGGAGCTGGTGATGATGCAGGTTGCGGACGATGGGTTGAAGAGCGGTGGGGTGCGGGATGAGTTGCATCTCTGGGCGGGGATGAAGAGCGGTGAGGATGCGAAGGCATGGGTGGAGGAACATCTGGCGGCGTCGCGGGGGAAGATTGCGGAGCTGCTGGCGGCTGGGGCTCCGGAAGGCGGGGGCGCGCGGACGGTGGAGAATACGCTGGTGCCGTACGACCGCGCGTGCTGGCATCTGCGCATGGCGGGGAGCCAGAGCGGCGTGATGTTCATGGTGCATCCGCTGGCGGATGTGCGGGATGCGGCGCAGGAGTTGTCGCAGGTGATTGGCGCGGAGGGCGTTGCGCTGAGTTTGAATCGCGAGGTGTACCAGGCGCTGGCCGCGGTGGATGGAAGCGGGGAGGATGCGGCGACGAAATATTATCTGGAGCGGACGCTGCTGGGATACCGGCTGTCGGGCGTGGATAAGGACGACGCGACGCGGGAACGGATTCGCTCGCTGGCGGACCGGATGACGGAGCTGAGTATGACGTTCAGCCGCACGGTGCAGGATGATGTGCGGAAGATTGCGGTGGAGGATGTGCAGGAGTTGAAGGGATTGCCGCAGGATTATCTGGCGCGGCATGGGGTGCGTGAGGTCGTGGCGGACGGTGGAGATTCGCATCCCACCCATGACGGTGAGACGGTCATGAATGGGGCACCCGGAAAGAAATTAGTGGCGGAGGAGGCGGTGGTGTTGACGACTGACCCGCCGGAGATGTCGCCGGTGATGAGTTATGCGGTGAGCCCGAAGCTGCGGCGGAGGATGTATCTGGCGTATAACGACCGCGGGTATCCGGCGAATAAGGAGGTGCTGCTGGAGCTGCTGGCGGGGCGCGAGGAGATGGCGGGGCTGCTCGGGTTTCGGAGCTGGGCGGACCTGGCGACGGTCGACCAGATGATGGGGTCGGCGGGCGCGATGCGGAAGTTTCTGGATTCGGTGGAAGAGGCTGCGAGGGAGACGGCGAAGGCGGAGTTTGAGGAGCTGGAGGCGTTTGTGCGGGCGCGGGACGAGGCTGCGCTGCCGTTGACGCTGAGCGATGCGAGGTATTGGGAAGAGCAGTTTCGGCGAGCGATGTACGACTTTGACTCGCAGAGCGTGCGGCCTTATTTTCCGTACGAACAGGTGGAGGCGGGGATCCTGGCGACGGCGGGGAAGTTGTTTGGCGTGAAGTTTGTGCGGGCGGAGGGGGCTGCGGTTTGGGATGCGGGGGTGAAGGCGTTTGATGTGGTGGACCTTGGTTCAAAATACGGGGGTCCTTCGGCTTCGCCTCAGGATGACGACGAAAAACAAACAACGGCAANNTGACGACGAAAAACAAACAACAACGCCTGCAAGAACGCCGGAGGTGGTGGGGCGGATTTATTTGGATATGCATCCTCGCGAGGGGAAGAGTAAGTGGTTCAGTGAGTGCTCGCTGGTGGGGGGTGTGCTGGGGCAACAGCTGCCGGAGGCTTCGCTGGTTTGTAATTTTCCGAAGCCAACGAAAGACGGCGAGAAT
>DHWW01000162.1:0-24393 GCA_002413385.1 Granulicella sp. UBA5172 | reverse complement strand
GACGTTCGCGAAACACTATGAGACGGGCGAGCCGATTCCGCATGAGGTGTTTGCGCGGATGGTGCGGGCGAGTGCGCATGGACGGGCGCTGAGCACGATGACGCAGGTGATGTATGCGACGTACTCGATGGAGACGCATGATAAGAAGGCGGCGGAGCTGGACCTGGATGTGCTGCTGCGGGTGGGGTATGACCGGTTCTCGCTGTATGAGTTTGTCGAGGGCAACCGGATGTATGCGGCGTTTACGCACCTGGTTGGGTATACGTCGAATTACTACACGTATCTGTACGACAAGGTGATGGCGCTGGAGTTCTTTGCGGAGTTCGATGCGAAGAATTTGATTGAGGGGCCGGTGGCCATGCGGTATCGGCGCGAGGTGCTGGAGCCGGGTGGTTCAAAGCCGGCGCGCGAGNNGTAGAGGATAGAGAAGACGAAAGGCCGAGGCGAGGTCGCTGGTTAGCGCGACTTCGACTTGGGCTTGGACTTGGTGGGGGATTTTGCGGGGGTCTTTTTGGGCGCTGGCTTGGGGGCTGGCTTTTTCGCCGGTGCCTTGGCCGGTGCGGGCTTTTTGGCTGGGGCCTTGACGGCGATGGGGGCTGGCTTGTGCCTGGCTGGCGCGGGCCTGGCGACCACGGGCCTGGCCGGTGGAAGCGCTGGCTTCGATTTTGTCGCGGGAGGATTTGCCGCAGGAGCGGGAGCAGGCGCGGTTGGAGCTGGCGCAGTTGGTGTTAGCGGAGCTTGCGTTGGCGCGGCTGGTGTTGGCGCGGATTTTGCCTCTGGAGAGGCTTCCATGCCCTGGCGGAGTGAGTGCAGGACTACGCGCAGCATCTCCTCTTCGGGGGCGGGCTTGCCGGTCCAGATTTCGAACTGGCGGGCACCCTGCTGGACGAACATCTCTACGCCGGTGATGACGGGAATGCCCTTTTGACGGGCGAGCCTGAGCAGGGGCGTTTCGATGGGGTTGTAGACGAGGTCGAAGACGTAGCGAGCGTTGATCTCAGCGGACTCGAGGGGGGAGGCAGGGGGGTGCTTCGAGTGGTTGCCGGCCATGCCGATGGACGTGGCATTGATGATGACGTCGAAGCTGGATTTGGGAAGTGCGTCGCGCTTGATGACCTTGGAGCCGGATTGTTTGGCGAGCTTCTGCGCGGTTTCGGGGGTGCGGTTGAGGATGAAGACCTCGGCACCCTTGTCGCGGCAGCCAAAGACGGCGGCGCGTGCTGCTCCACCGGCACCGAGGACGAGGACTTTTGCGTTCTTGAGCGAGAGGCGACGTTCGAGTGGAGCGACGATGCCAGCGACGTCGGTGTTGAAGCCGTAGAACTTGCCGTCCTGGGCGCGGAGGATGGTGTTGACCGCGCCGATTTTGGCGGAGAGGGGGTCGGTGCGCTCGAGCAGCGGCATGACGTCCTGCTTGAGCGGCATGGTGATGCTGAGGCCCTGGATGGGGACTTCGCGGGCGAGCTTGAAGAGGTCGTCAGCCTTCGATGTCTGGAGCGCCAGATAGACGGCGTTGACCGTCTCGCGGCGGAAGGCGGCGTTCATCATCAGCGGCGAGAGCGAACTGCGGATGGGGTTGCCGGCGACGCCGTAGACTTTGGTGGCTGCGTCGACCTGATCCACGCGGTAGGTTTCGAGCAGGGTACGCGCGGCGATCTGGCCGGGGGCGGTCTCTTCTCCCTCGGAGGCAGCGGCGAAGGTGAAGGCGGAGCCGGCGCGCAGGCCGAGGACGCGCGAGATGATGCCGGGATCTCCCATGCAGATGCCGACGACGGTGGAGTTCGACTCGTCTTCGACGCGCTCGAGGAAGCGCATAAGGGTGAGGTTGTCCGAGAGCGAGCGGGCTGTGGGGACGATCTTGATGTAGTCGGGCGCGAAGGGCTTGATGCGCTGGTAGGTGGCGTCGAGGTCCTTGGTGGCGTGGAAGTCGTGGTGGCTGATGATGACCGCGGCGCCTGCCTCGCGGAGATGGGCCATGGTGTTTTTGGGAAGCTTTTCGATCGATTCGAGCTCGATGTCGACGAGCTGGAATCCGGAGGAGGAGGCCTTCAGAAGAATTTCGAGTGCAGCGGTCTTTGAGCCGTCGAAGCGGCCGCCGTTGTCTTTGCGGCGACAGGTGGCGATGGCGGTGGCGGCACCGTGTTCGGCGAGGAAGTGCTTGAGGGGCGACAGGGCGAGCGCTGGCTTGGGCAGGTAATCGAGGCGAAATTCAATGAAATTCGTCTCTTTTAGGACTTCTGTGGCCTTGTCGATCATCTCGTGTGGCGATGTACCGGTAATGGCGACACAAAGTTTGCCGATGCGAGAGCGGAGGAGGTGGGAGGCGATCTGGGTCGATTTATTCATGCAGCAGTCGCGGTATAGTAACGCCGAAGTACCACAAATGCAATAGCTTGGCTGTAATTTGATGCTTGATTCACGGAATGACCAGTTTCTTCATGCGATACTCTCAGGGTTCAAAAGCAAGGATAAGGGATAATTCTATGATTCAACAGGGCAATACTGGAACCTTTGACGCGTGGTTCGGGGGAAATGTAAGCCATTCAGGTCATTTTTTCAGAAACGAATAGGTCTGTTGAAAAGTGCAACCATTCGCCCATACGATACGTCTTACCTTGTAACTGAGAGGCTATTCAATCTGTCCTACCTGATGTAAGTTCCTCCCCTTTTGCCCTGTTTTTGGGTGACCCCCTAAGAAATCCTCAGTAAATCCCCTCCCCTAAAGCCTCTCAAGGGCCCGCCAGAAAGCGGGCCCGGAATATTTAAGGCGGAGATTCAGGAACAGGGATTGGCCAAAGGCGGTTGTGCTGGTGGGTTTGTAGAATCAGGGTATGGCGAAGCGGTTGGATAAAGCAGCGGCGGCGGGGGTGGTGAAGGTTGCGGGCTGGGAGGAGTTTGCGTGGTTGCGGGCGGGGTTCAGTACGCGGCAGGGCGGTGGATCTGGTGCGTACTCTGGTGCGTATTCTGGGGCGTACAGCGCGGGCGAGGTGGGGGAACAGAATCTGGGCTGGACGGCGGAGGACCCTGCGGCGACGGTGGCGGAGAATCGGCGACGGTTTGTGGGTGCGGTGGGGGGCAGGAGAGAGTTCGAGTTGGTGACGGTGCGGCAGTTTCATAGCGGGATGGTGCGGGTGGTGGAGAGGGGCGCGGGGGCGCTCTCGACGGCCGAAGGGAGGGCGGTGCTGCGGGGGGATGGACTGATGACGCGCGAGCAGGGGTTGATGCTGGGGGTGCAGACGGCGGATTGCGTTCCGGTGCTGATTGCGGACACGAAGACGAGAGCGGTTGCGGCATTCCATGCTGGATGGCGGGGGACGCTGGCGCGGATTGTGGAGCAGGGCGTGGGACGGATGCGGATGGAGTGCGGCTCGCGGCCGAAGGACCTGGTGGCGGCGATTGGACCGTCGATTGGGCTGTGTTGCTTTGCGGTGGGCGAAGAGGTGCGGAGCGAGTTCGAGAGCCAGTTTGGCTATGCTGAGGAGTTGTTCTCGGAGGTGTTTGATTCGGACCCGGTGCGGGAGAAGTATCCGATGCTGTTTTTGACGGCGCGGGCTCCGGGGCATTCGAACCTTGGGCCGCAGATCCATCTGGATTTATGGGAGGCGAATCGGCGACAGCTGCTGGATGCGGGGCTGAAGGCGAAGGCGATCAGGGTGGTGGGCGAGTGCTCGGCTTGTTCGAGGCTGAAGAATGGTCGCCGGAAGTATTTCAGTCATCGCGCGGAGCATGGGTTTACGGGACGCATGCTGAGCGTGATTGGGGTGGTGGGGAAGAGTTAGTTTTGCTTGGCTGGTTCTGCTTGGCTAGAGCATTTCCATAGTCACNNCGATAAGGCCGTTTGGCTCCGGTCGAGATGACAGCACCTTCGCTGGGTACTCACTGGAAAGATGCTCTAGTTCTGCTTGCAGAGCTCGGCGAAGAGTTCTTCGCGGTGGCCGCGGGCGAATTGGTCGATGGAACGCAGGCTGTTGATGTAGAGTCCGACGCAGGTTGCGGCGAAGAGCATGGAGATTGGCACTAATGCCCATTGCTGATGAATCCAGAGGCAGAGGAAGAATAAGCCAGCGGCAAGGCCGTAGGAAAGCGCCAGAACACCGAGGCTGATGAAGGCGCTGACCGGAGAGGTCTGCTTGGTGGCCGCGCGATGCGGGTTGATCTTTTTGGGAGCGGTGAAGGAGCGGCGGTTGCCGAAGATGTTGTTGATGGCGAGGGTGCCTGCGGCCCAGAGGAGAGTGGCTGCGGCGGTTTGCAGGGCGGGTATTCCGGACAAGTAGGTGATGATGGCGAAGATGGCGAGGACCTCGACGAAGACCATCAGGAATCCGAAGATATTTTTTGCAAGAAGGATGTCACGAAGGCGGATGGGGGCAAGGAAATAGAATTGCGAGCCTGCTGCCTCCAGACCGAAGGAGTTGTAGCTGAGGGGAGCGATGGCGAGCAGGGTGTAGGCGACGGCGGCGGGGAAGATCCAGACGGAGTTGGAACGCGCGGCAAATTTGCCTGCGAAGATGAGTACCAGAAAGATGGGCATGATGAGGCCGTAGAGGATTCCCGTGTGACGGCGGACGTAGAGGAGTTCTTTGCCGAGCATGGTGACGATGACGGGTGGGACGGCGAAGGTGCTGGAGTCTGCGGAGGGGAGGTGGGTAGGGGCGATGGGGGCGGGCGTGAGGTTCGTTATGGGGAGCTTGACGGCTTTGCGCGATACGCCGTTGGCTGCGTCGGAGAGGCTTTCTCCGCGGAACTCGGTACGCATACGCAGAGCGAATACGGCGAAAAAGAGAGTGGCGAAGAGAGCGCAGGCGAGGGTGTAGGCGAAGAAGCTGGAGGTTGCTGCTCGGTGAATGGCGAGGAGAGCGGAGTTGGTGAGTTCGGGGGGAAGAGCGGCAAGCAGGGGATGGACGCGGTGGTAGAACGTGGTGACAAGGTGAATGTGTTGCGGTGAGATGCCGTGGGTGTGGAGGTGATTGTAGGCCGGATTGAAGCTGAAATTTGCCCACTGGACTCCGAGGGAGATGGCGAAGACGAGGCTGGTGAAGACCTCGCGCGCGCGACGGGTGGAGAGCCAGCGGTCGACCCAGGCGAAGACCATGCGGGAGAAGAGGACGTTGGTAGCGGCAAAGACGGCTAGAGCAAGCAGGGCGTAGAGAGTGAGGGAGGGGATGGCGACGGCGATGCCGATGGCGATCGCGAAGGACATCAGGGTTCCGACGATGTTGGCGGGCGTGAGGAGGCCGAAGAAGAGGCGGATGGCGACGTAGGTGTCAACGCGCAGGGGGAAGCGAATGAGCTGGGTGGGATCGAAGGTGGTGCCGGGCTGGCCTAACTGGATGTTGAGGAGCTGGCAGAGGACGAAGATTCCCCAGAGCAGCCAGGAGGTGTGAGCGAGTTGGCCGTTGCCGGCGAAGTAGTATGCCGCGATGCCGGCGCCGCCCGCAAGGCTGGCCAGGAGGAACACGAGGCGCACGTAGAGGGAGATGCTGCCGATGAGCTCGCGGACACCGCCTTTGCGGCGGAAGCTGTTGACGGTGATGCGCCAGCGGAGCCAGGCGATGGCGGCAAACTGGGAGCGGGTCTGGGTGGAGGACCAGCGGGTTGGGGGGGCTAGCTCAGCCATGTGAGCTCCTGCTCGGGATGGGCCGCGGCGGAGTCGCCGCCGACGACGTTGAGGAAGATCTGTTCGAGGGTGAGGAGGGCGGATGGGTCGGATTCAGGGCGGGGTTCGGCGTTGGGTTCGGCGTGGGGAGAGAGGCGGGCCTGGACTCCGGCGCGGAGATCGTCGAGGGAACCGTTGGCAACGATGCGGCCGTGGTTGATGATGGCAACGTGGGTGCAGAGACGCTCGACGATTTCGAGTACGTGGGAGGTGAGGAAGATGGTTGCTCCGCGGGCGATCATGCTTTGGAGCATGGTCTTGAGGGTGTTGGCGGCGATGGCGTCGACTCCCTCGAAGGGCTCGTCGAGGAAGAGGAGCCTGGGACCGTGGATGACGGCGGCGGCGAGGGCGAGTTTTTTGCTCATGCCGTGGGAGTAGTCGGTGATGAGCTTTTTGGGCTCGTTGGCGAGGCTCATGAACTCGAGGAGTTCGGAGGTGCGCTGGGTGGTGGTGGCGTTGTCGAGGCCGTACATGCGGCCGACGAAGTGGAGGTACTCGCGGGCGGTGAGCTTGCCGAAGAGGGCCATGCCCTCGGGGACGACTCCGATGTGGCGCTTGACCTCGACGGGGTTGTCGAAGAGGTCTTCGCCGAGGATCTGGATGGAGCCGGAGCTGGGAGCGAGGAGGCCGGTGAGCATCTTGATGGTGGTGGATTTGCCGGCGCCGTTGGGGCCGAGGAAGCCGAAGAACTGGCCGGATTCGACCGCGAGATCGACGTGATCGACGGCGGTGAAGCCATCGAAAGTGCGGGTGAGAGCGTGTGCGGCTATCGCTGGAGGCATGATTGCCGAGTGTACGACAATGGGGAATCGGACGGCGATGAATCTGATTTGCGCGAAGTGAATCTTAAGCTGGAGAGGGAAATTTTCCATGTCGACACAGCCGATTGTTGGGTTGCATCATGTCACTGCCATTGCGTCTGATCCGCAGGTGAATCTGGATTTTTATACCGGGGTGCTGGGGTTGCGCTTTGTGAAGCGCACCGTGAACTTCGACGACCCTGGAACGTATCATTTTTACTTTGGAGACGATGCGGGATCTCCGGGGACGATTCTGACGTTTTTCCCGTGGCCTCGCGCTGGATGGGGACAGGCTGGTGCCGGGGAGGTGACGCATACGGCGTTTAGCGTGCCGCTGACATCGATGGCGTATTGGGAGCAGAGGCTTGCGGCGAAGGGCATTCTGTTTGAGCGCAGCGGCAAGCGCTTTGCGGAAGAGGTGTTGACGCTGCCTGATCCGGATGGGATGAAGGTCGAGATTGTTGGGCATGCCGATGCGGGTGCGGTGAAGGCTCCGCGGTTTGCGAATGTACCGGCGGAGCACGCGATTCGCGGGTTCTTTGGAGTGACCATGCTGCAGTTGGAGGCGGAGGAGACGGCGAAGATTCTGGCGGTGATGGGGTTCCACAAGATCGCGGAGGAGGGCAGGCGTTTGCGCTTCGCGGCGGAGGGAAATGCGTTGGGGAACGCCATCGATATCGTTGTGGATCCTCATGCGAGCTATGGGAGGTCGGGAGCTGGCACGGTGCATCACATTGCGTTTCGGGCGGCCAATGACGCTGCGCAGCTGGAGTGGCGCGAGGAGATTGGAAAGCATATTCCGACGACGGCGGTGCTGGACCGCGATTACTTCCACTCGATTTATTTCCGCGAGCCGGGGGGCGTGCTGTTTGAACTGGCGACGGACAATCCGGGGTTTGCGATTGATGAGCCGGTGGAGTCGCTGGGCGAAGAGTTGTGCGTGCCGGATTGGCTGGAGGCGCGACGACCTGAGCTGGAGCAGCGGCTGGTTCCGATCACGCTGCATAAGGCGGAGGTGACGGCGTGAGCGGCCATTTCGATCCGCATGCGGCGGATGAGGTGTATCGGGCAGGTGTGCCGCTGGAAGATGCGACCGGCGTTGTGATTTTGCTGCATGGGCGCGGCGCGTCGGCGAGGGACATTCTTTCGCTGGCGGGTGCGTTGGGCGGGGAACAACTTAAGTTGGCGTTTCTGGCTCCGCAGGCGGCGGGTTCGACGTGGTATCCGAACTCGTTTCTGGCGGAGCGCGAGAGCAATGAGCCGTGGCTGAGTTCGGCGCTGGCGAAGGTGCAGTCGGTGGTGGAGTTGGCGGAGGCTGCTGGTGTAACGCGGGAGCGGATTGTGGTTGGGGGATTTTCGCAGGGGGCGTGTTTGGCGACGGAGTTTGTCGCTACGCACCCGGCTCGCTATGCGGGGTTGATTGCGTGGACGGGCGGTTTGGTTGGGCCGCTGGGCAGTGATGTTTCACACGCTGGCGAACTTGCGGGGACTCCTGCGTTTCAGGGGAGCGGCGATCCGGACCCTCATGTTCCGTGGTCGCGGGTGGAGGAGTCGGCGCGGGTTCTGACGGCGATGGGGGCGAAGGTGACGTCGCGGCGTTATCCTGGCAAACCGCATTCGGTGAGTGCGGAAGAGATCGAGTTTGCCCGGGAATTGGTGTGGGGCGCGTTCAGTGGGAACACTGGCGTTACTTAGGCGCAAACGATTTAGACAAGAGAATTCGGCGGATTCCTCGTTCTTGAGCTACGATGGCTCGAGCGGAGTTGAACTGTGCTGGTTCGCTTCGAACTACCTTGCAGGTTGCAAGAAGGAGCTCCAGTGTTCCATAAGATTTCGAGACGCAATTTTGCTCGCTTGATCGGCGGGTCTTCCGCTCTTGCCTGGCTGCCTGCTGCGTTCCATGCTTCGGAGCTTGATGCGCAGGCGATGCCGGCGACACCGTTGGCGTCGCGAACGTTTCCGGAGAGCTTCCTGTGGGGCTCGGCAACGGCGTCGTATCAGGTGGAGGGTGCCGTGCATGAGGATGGGCGCGGAGCGACGATCTGGGACACGTTTTCGCATACGCCGGGAAAGACGCACAACGGCGATACGGGCGATGTGGCCGACGACTTCTATCACCTCTATCCGCATGATATTCAGTTGATGAAAGAGATGGGCCTGCGCAGCTTTCGGTTCTCGGTTGCCTGGTCGCGGATCTTTCCGAGTGGAAAGGGTGCACCGAACGCCAAGGGACTCGATTTTTACAAGCGGCTGGTGGATGGGCTGCTGGAGGCTGGGATTCAGCCGTTCTGCACGCTCTACCATTGGGACCTTCCGCAGGCGCTGCAGGACAAGGGCGGATGGGAGAATCGCGATACGGCCAAGGCGTTTGCGGATTATGCGGGCTATACGGCTGGAAAGCTGTCGGATAAAGTCACGCAGTTTATGACCATGAATGAGATGCGGTCGTTTGTGGAGTTGGGCTACAAGACGGGCGTGCATGCTCCGGGACTGCGGCTCGATGCAAAGCGGGTGGCGCAGCTGAATCATTATGTGGCGCTGGCGCATGGCATGGCGGTGCAGTCGATCCGGGCGCAGACGAAGCCGGGGACGAAGGTGGGTATCGCCGACAATGTCGAGGTGACGGTTCCGGTTTACGAGGCGAAGGAGCACATTGAAGCGGCGCGCAAAGCGATACGGGAACAGAATGCTTCGTACCTGACGGTGCTGGAGGAAGGGAAGTATACCGACCTTTATTTGAAGCGCCTGGGAGCGGATGCTCCGAAGTTCACGGCGGAGGAGATGGAGATTATCCGCAGCCCGATGGACTTTGTGGGGCTGAATGTTTATACGGCGACGTACGTTCGTGCGAGCGATTCAGAGCAGGGATATGAAGTCGTTCGGGCGCCAGAGTCGTTTCCGCATATGGCGAGTCCGTGGCTTACGGTGGGGCCGGAGGCGCTGTACTGGGGGCCGAAACTGGTGTCCGAGGTTTGGGGCGTGAAGACGATGTACATTACGGAAAACGGGGCGTCGTCGGATGACGTGATCGCTGCCGATGGGCATGTTTACGATACGGACCGCACCATGTATCTGCGGAATTATCTGACGCAGTTACAGCGGGCGGTGAGTGAGGGCGTTCCGGTGCGGGGATATTTTCTGTGGAGCCTGCTGGATAACTATGAGTGGGCCGATGGGTATGAGAAGCGATTCGGAATCGTCTACGTGGACTTTGCGACGGAGAAGCGGACGCCCAAGCTGAGCGCGGCGTTTTACAAGCAGCTCATCCGTGAAAGACGCGTGTGCTGAGTTGATGTGAGGCTTCGGCTGGCGGGAACAGCGTGCGGCTAGCGGATGGGGGTGGGTTGCTGGGCGCGGAAGTTGTGCACGATGGCGAGATATTTGCGTGCGTTTTCGGTGACGATGTCGGAGTTTCCGGCGGCCATGGCCTGGGGATCGACGAGGTCGGAGCCGACGCCGAGGGCGAACGCTCCGGCGTGCAGGAACGCTGCTGCGGTGGCCAGCGAGACGCCTCCGGTGGGAATCATTTTGATCTGCGGGAAGGGGCCTTTGAGCGAGGCCAGATAGCTTGCTCCTCCCATGGCCCCTGCGGGAAAGACCTTGACGATGTCGGCTCCGGCCTGCCATGCGGTGAGGACTTCGGTGGGCGTGAGGGCTCCGGGAAGGACGGCGATGGAGTAGCGGTGGCAGAGCTCGATGGTGTGGAGATTGAGGGCGGGGCTGACGACGAATTGTGCTCCTTCGAGGATGCAGGCGCGCGCGGTTTCGGGGTCGAGCACGGTGCCGGCGCCGATGAGGATGTCGGGGCGCTCGGCGACCAGGCGGCGGATGACCTGCAGCGCTCCGGGCACGGTCATGGTGACCTCGAGGACCTTCACTCCGCCGGCGGCTACGGCCGTAGCCAGCGCTATGGCCTGCTCGACTGATGCAGCGCGCAGGACGGGAACCAGTCCTGTCTCCTGCAAAGAATTCAACACCGCAACCTTGTCCATCGTTCTCCCCTTTTTCATTACGGTATCACTGCGGATCGGCCGGCGGGTTGCGAATTGGTTCGAACGGCAAAAGGTGAGGCGGTCGTGAGCGCTGCAATCCGCCGTCGCATGGTTGATGCGGCGACTGTACTGGAGTTGTTGCCAGAGGGGGGCGTTTGCGGAGTTCTTTCCGAGGGTGTTCCTCCATGCTTGCAGTGCGCATGAACGGAGTGAGGAGCGCCGCTCCTCTGAGAGAATCCGGCGTACGATTGAAGCGGTTGGCAGGGCGATCTGAAGCCTGACGTGCGGTGATTTGCTTTAGTTTGCCTCCCCACTATAAATTGGACTTCTTCGAAATCCTGACCAAGGCGATGCAGCATGATGATGCGTACCAAGACTCCAGCAGTTGTCGTTCGGCGACTCTTTGATCCCAGACGGACGTTTTGCCTGTGTGCGATTTTCCTGTTCGCGGCGACCCTGGTGGCGCAAGTCCCGGCGCACATTCCTACAGCCGAGACGGCGCGGCGCGTGTCGGAATTGGTGGGCAAGATGACGCTGGAGGAAAAGGTATCTCAAATGCAGAATCATGCCGCGGCGATCCCGCGATTGGGAGTGCCTGCGTACGATTGGTGGAGCGAGGGACTGCACGGCATTGCGCGCTCCGGCTATGCGACGGTGTTCCCACAGGCGATTGGTCTCGCAGCGACGTGGGATGTGCCGCTGATGCGTGATGTGGCGACAACGATCAGCACGGAGGCTCGCGCGAAAAATAGTGAAGCACTGCGCAAGGGCATCCATAGTATTTATTTCGGACTTGATATCTGGTCTCCCAACATCAATATCTTCCGTGACCCTCGCTGGGGTCGCGGTCAGGAGACGTATGGCGAAGATCCGTTTTTGACCAGCCGCCTCGGAGTCAACTTTGTCGAGGGACTGCAGGGGAATGATCCGAACTATTACAAGACGATTGCAACGCCGAAGCATTATGCGGTGCACTCGGGACCGGAGAGTACACGGCATACGGCCAATGTCGATCCGTCTCCACACGATCTCGAAGACACGTACCTGCCTGCATTTCGCGCGACCGTTATGGAGGCGAAGGCAGGCAGCGTGATGTGCGCGTATAACTCGATTGATGGGGAGCCGGCGTGCGCGAACACCACGTTGCTGCAGACGATTCTGCGCAAGGACTGGGGCTTCAACGGCTATGTGACTTCGGATTGCGCGGCGATCACCGACGTGGCTGTTGGCCACAAGTATGCACCGGACCTTGAGCATGCGGCGGCTGTCAGCGTCAAAGCCGGGACCGATACGAGTTGCGGCAAGGAGTACGCTGCCCTGGTCAAGGCGGTGCATGATGGTTTGATCTCGGAGAAGGAAATTGATCGTTCTGTGGAGCGGCTCTTTACGGCGCGGTTTGAACTTGGCCTCTTCGATGATCCGGCAAAGGTGAAGTTCGCACAGATTCCGTTCTCGGAAGATGATTCAACGGCACATCGCCAGCTTGCGCTCGATGCCGCGGGTAAGTCGATCGTGCTGCTTAAGAATGATGGCGTGCTGCCGTTGAAGAAGACGATGACGATTGCTGTGGTGGGGCCAAACGCTGCGAGTCTGAGCGCGATTGAAGGCAACTACAACGCCGTGCCTTCGCATCCCGTGCTGCCGCTTGCCGGGATGGAGGCGATGTTTGGTGCTGCCAACGTGAAGTATGCCGAGGGCTCGCCGTACGTGAGCGAGTTGCCGCTCCCGGTTCCTCGGACGGCGCTGCACCCGGCAGCGGGAGATGCTCGGTTTGGGCTGAAGGGCGAGTACTTCGACAACGTGAGCTTTCACGGAACGCCAGCAATGACGCGCGTCGATCAGCAGGTGGAGTTCGACTGGAACGCCGCGTCGCCAGATAAGATGATCGACGCCGCGCATTTTGGAGCGCGCTGGAGCGGTACGATCCAGGTGCCTGTGGCCGGCGATTACACGTTCAGTTTTACCCTTGCACACTGCTATCCGTGCGGTGACGCGGAAGGTGTAAAACTTTTCTTCGATGGCAAGCCAGTGAGCGATCAACCCATCGCCGCCAGCGAACATCGTTCAAGCGGTTTGCAGCCGTTCACGCTGCACTTTGCAGACGCGAAGCCTCATGCGATTCGCATCGAGTACACACACCAGGCAAGGCTCTTCGGCGCAGGCATCACGCTGAACTGGATGCCTGCAATCGATGCCGAGGGAGAGGCTGCAGTGCAAGCTGCAAAGCAGGCAGACGTGGTGGTGGCGTTCGTTGGGCTTTCGCCTGAGTTGGAAGGGGAGGAGATGCCGGTGCACGTCGAAGGATTCGACGGCGGCGACCGCACCAGCATTGAACTGCCCGCTGCGCAGGAGAAGATGCTGGAGGCGCTTGCAGCCACCGGCAAGCCGCTGGTTGTGGTGCTGATGAATGGCAGCGCGCTGGCTGTGGATTGGGCGAAGCAACACGCGAATGCCATCGTCGAGGCATGGTATCCGGGTGAGGAAGGTGGGACAGCCATCGCGAAGGTGCTGACGGGCGAGATCAATCCTGGAGGTCGCCTGCCGGTCACGTTTTATGCAAGCACGAAGGACCTTCCTCCGTTTGGCGACTACTCGATGAGCAACCGCACGTATCGCTACTTTCATGGAACTCCGCTGTGGGGTTTCGGCTATGGCCTTAGCTACTCGACGTTCGCGTGGACGAACCTGAAGCTCTCTGCGACTTCGCTTAAGGCCGGTGATTCGCTGACGGTGGAGGCCGATGTGGAGAACACGAGTTCGCGGGCGGGAGATGCTGTGAGNNGAATGCATCGTTCAGTATTCACGGAAGCGAAGAGTTGCCGCGGTGAGATTATCCGGGCGCAGCGTGGCGTGGCCTTCGGTCGTCTGGTCTTCGGTCCTCTGCGCGACGATGTTATTTCCGTTGGTTGCAGGAAATGTGGTTGCGGCGCAAACTCCTCTGGGGGCAGGCGAACCGGCGTGGCTTGCGTACCGGCCAGTTCGTGCTGCGGCGGTCTTTCCCGGAGGCGTTCCAGATACTATCGTGAGGCTCGGGAGCAACGTGCTCGAGCAGTCGGCATCGCATGAGTTGGCGCTGGGGTGGCGAGGTATGTTGCAGCATGAGCCGCGCGTGCTCAACGTCGCAGATGCTGGTCCCGGTCGAGTAGTGGTGATCGGGACGCAGGCGGAGATTGAGGTGTGGCGCCGTCCCGTAACGGAGAAGAAGCGCCTCGGACCGGATGCGTACAGACTTTATCGGGCGGGCAATCGTGTGGTTATGGAAGGCGGCGATGCGCGAGGGGTGCTGTACGGATCGTTTGCGCTACTGCGTCTTATCGCGGAACAACATTCGCTGACCACACTCGATGAGACTTCCACACCCTGGGCTTCGGTTCGGTGGACGAACGAATGGGACAATCCCAACGGCACGATCGAGCGTGGGTATGCGGGGCCATCCATCTTCTTTGAAGGCGGCAAGGTGCGGTCTGATTTATCGCGCGCGGCAGCTTATGCGCGGCTGCTGAGTTCGGTGGGAATCGACGGCTGCACCATCAATAATGTCAATGCCGACATCGGCCTGCTGAGACCGGAAAACCTGAAGGACATCGCTCGTATTGCGGACGTCTTTCGCCCGTATGGCGTGCGGCTCTCTCTCGCGGTTGATATGAGCAGTCCGCAGGTCATTGGGGGCCTGAAGACCTTCGACCCTCTCGCTCCGCAGGTTACAGCGTGGTGGAAGGCGAAGATTGATGAAATCTACTCCGACATTCCGGACTTCGGCGGTGTCGTGATCAAGGCCGACTCTGAAGGGAGAGTTGGGCCTTCGCAGTATGGCCGCAGCCCGGCGGATGCGGCGAACGTTGTGGCGCGCGCCCTGAAGCCGCATGGTGGCGTCGTGCTGTATCGCGGTTTCGTCTACAACAATCACCTCGACTGGCATGACATGAAGGCGGATCGCGCCCGCGCTGGCTATGACAACTTCCATGCTCTTGACGGCAAGTTCGAGGACAACGTCATCGTGCAGATCAAGTATGGCCCCATTGATTTTCAGGTACGCGAGCCGGTGAGTCCGCTCTTCGCGGGCTTGCCGAAGACGAATGAAGCTATCGAGTTGCAGATCACGCAGGAGTACACGGGACAGCAGCGTCACCTGGTGTACCTGGTGCCGATGTGGAAGTTGTCGCTCGACACGGACATGCGCGCGTCTATTGCGGCTGCTCCGTTGCCGGTTAAGGACATTGTGAGCGGCCGGGCCGTTGCTACACAGCAGCATACGGTGGGCGGCTTCGTCGGCGTTTCAAATGTAGGGACTGATGGCTGGCTTGGCAGCCCGCTGGCGCTGGCTAATCTCTATGGCTTCGGAAGGTTGGCGTGGGATGCCAATTTGAGTGCGGCGGCGATCAGCGACGAGTGGACGCGTCGCAGCTTCGGCAACGATCCGGAGGTTCGCGCGACGATTAACAAGCTGGAGCTCGACTCGTGGCACATCTACGAGAGCTACACCGGCCCTCTTGGTGTTGGCACGCTTACCGACATCATTGGTATTCACTTTGGTCCGGGGATCGAATCCGCCGAGCGAAATGGATGGGGGCAGTGGATTCGCGCGGACCACAACGGCGTCGGCATGGATCGTACCGTTGCGACGGGTACGGGCTTTATTGGTCAATATCCTGCGCCACTCGCTGCTGAATACGAATCGCTGGCGACGTGCCCGGATGAGCTTCTGCTCTTCATGCATCACGTGCCCTATACGTATCGTCTGCACTCCGGGCTGACGGTGATGCAGTATATCGATAACACGCACTACTGGGGCGCGCAGGCCGCTGCTGCACAGGTTCCAGCATGGGAGGCACTGCATGGGAAGGTTCCTGACGCGACGTATGACGAGATGCTGAAGCGGCTCAAGTTTCAGGCTGGGCACGCGATCGTATGGCGCGATGCGGTCACAGAATGGTTCACGAAAATGTCTGGCATCCCGGATGCGCTGGGGCGCGTCCGTCATTACCCTGGGCGGATCGAAGCGGAGTCGATGCAGCTCAGCGGCTATAAAACAGTCGATGTCACGCCGTGGGAGACGGCATCGGGTGGAAAGGCTGTGATCTGCGATGTGCCCGAGTGCGCTGTGCAGACCACGTGGGATAAGCCCGATGGATGGTACGACATTACGGTGCAGTACTTCGATCTGCTGCATGGGCATTCACGGTTTTCACTTTCAGTTGCAGGCAACGAAGTCGAGCAATGGATCGCCGACGATACATTGCCCAGCGACAAACTGAATGGCAGCACGTCCACTCGGATCACCCTGGACAAGGTGGTGATCCACCGTGGGGATATTGTGCGGGTGAATGGTTGGCCCGATGGGCCGGAGCCGGCACCGCTCGATTATGTGAGGATTGTGCCCAGCGCAGTTCATTCGCCTGTCATGCAAGTTCGCAGCACGCTGAGGATCAACATGGATACAAAGATCATCGACGCCAAGGTCATCGTCACCTGTCCTGGGCGGAACTTCGTCACGCTTAAAATCACAACGGCAGATGGTGTCTATGGTATCGGCGATGGCACGTTGAATGGACGCGAAGCTGCGGTTGTTGCGTATCTGCAGGAGCATGTCGTGCCGTGCTTGATCGGTCGCGACGCGGACCGCATTGAGGACACCTGGCAGTACCTGTATCGCGGAGCGTACTGGCGGCGCGGCCCCGTGACGATGAGCGCGATCGCCGCGGTCGATGTGGCGCTGTGGGATATCAAGGCCAAGCGCGCGGGCATGCCGCTGTATCAATTACTCGGCGGGCGTTGCCGTGAAGGGGTCATGGTGTACGCTCACGCGAACGGACATGAGATCAGCGATCTGCTGGAGTCCGTGGCGAAGCATCGCGAACTTGGCTACAAGGCAATTCGCGTGCAGGCTGCTGTCCCTGGCGTTGCGGATGCGTATGGGGTTTCCCATGGGGAGAAGCCCTATGAACCGGCGGATGGCGACCTGCCTCGCGAAGAGGTTTGGGATACAGCGAAGTATCTGCGATTCATGCCGAAGTTGATGGATGCGGTGCGCTCGAAGTTCGGGTTCGATCTTGCGCTGCTGCATGATGGACATCACCGCATGACACCAATCGAGGCGGCTGGTTTAGGGAAGAGCCTGGAGGAGTTTCAACCCTTCTGGCTCGAAGATTTGACCCCTGCAGAAAATCAGGAATCGTTTCGACTCATTCGTCAACATACGACTGCGCCGCTGGCCGTAGGCGAAGTGTTCAATTCTATTTTTGACTGCCAGCGTCTTATCAGCGAGCAGTTGATCGATTACATTCGCACGACGGTTGTCCATGCAGGGGGTATCACCCACATGCGGCGCATCGCCAGCTTCGCTGATCTGTATGGAGTGAAGACTGGGAGCCATGGTGCCACGGATCTATCGCCGGTGTGCATGGGCGCAGCACTGCACTTTGATCTGAGCATCCCCAACTTCGGTATCCAGGAACATATGCCGCACACCGCGCTGACGGATGAGGTTTTCCCGCACGCGTATAGCCTGGTGGATGGCATGATGCATCCAGGGAACAGGCCGGGGCACGGCGTCGATATCGATGAAGGCCTCGCTGCGAAGCATCCTTATAANNGAAGGCTACTTCGCTGCCTTCTTTGTGTCCTTTGAGGTGCGTCCACCTGCCGGGACATCGCGCGAACGTCGATTCCCGGAGTGGCGCTGCAGGACGAGTGCAGAGGCTCCTCGCAGGCGCGCCAGACCGCCCTCCTCGGAAGGGACCAGACGCGGCGCAGGTCCTGACAGTAACGAGGACTTCATTGCCGCCTCGATTGCCGGTCCAACGAGATGCCAGACGACCGTGATATCTCCCGCGATGAAAATCACTTCAGGCGAGAGCGCCGCGGTGACGAGGCGGAGTCCTCGGCCAATATGATTTGCCTGCTCCATGAGCGCGGCGATGGCGTGCTTGTCCCCTTCTTCTGCCAGCGCGTGGAGTTCGGCGATGCCGATGGTTGCATGACCTTTCTTGCGGGCAGCAAAAAAACGAAGTGCGGCGTTTGAAGATGCAAACGTCTCCCAGCATCCGCGCGATCCGCAGGCACATTGTGGGCCGGATGGATCCAGCACCAGGTGTCCGAATTCTCCCGCCATTCCATGCATTCCGGAGACTGGCTGACCGTTCGCGATGATACCCGTACCGACACCTTCCGAGATGGTCACGAGCACCGCGTTACGCACGCCGTCCATCTTGCCAAACCACATCTCGGACAACAGCCACGCATTCGCAGCGTTATCCATCTCGACATTCAGTCTCGTGGACTTTTCGAGGACCCCGCGAATATCGAAGTTGGACCACTTTAGATTGGGTGCGAAGATCAGGCGCTGGGTGTCTGGATCGACTCGCCCCGGAAGGCTGATCCCGATGCCTTCAAACGACTTGCCCGGATGCTTTTCTCGCATGCGAAGCATCGAGCGAGCAATGTTATCCATCGCGCGCTGTGGGTCAGCGACGATGGTCACTACATCGCGGGAAAGAAAGTGGCCGTTAAGATCTACCACCGCAACAATCGCCTGCCTGGGATGGACATCCGCGACCAGGATGACCAGGTCTTCATTGAGGCCGAGCATTGTTGGGCGGCGGCCGCGAGGTCGTTTCGCTACCAAGCCTTCGCGCACCCACTCCTCGCGCACGAGGTCCTCGACGATCTCGGATACCGTGCTCCGCTGCAGTCCGGAAAGCCGCGCGAGGTCAGCCCGTGAGACCGGCTGCCGCGCACGAATCAACTCGAGCACGACATCGCGATTCATATCGCGTGCGACCTCGCTTGACGCCACTTTTGCGTAAGCCAGATCAACCCGCCGCATGCCATTGAACACTCCGTCCTGCTTCGCCACGCAGACCTCTTATCCCGATGTTTGCCACTATTGTAGCCCTCACCGCCGTCGTCGCACTCCTTCCTTCCTCCTTCCACGCACGAGCGTCATCTGGAGACGTCAACCCGCGTCGAGGGCAGTCAGGCTGAGACTGTCCGGCAGGAGTTGGCGACCCGTTTTCATTCTCCATTCGTTGATCAGGTTGTTCTGCTCATCCAGGGACTTCCGCACGCGGATCCGGATGAAGGAGCGCAAGCATTAGGAACCATTGTGGCGGTCCAGTGGAGTCGCTCGTCCCTCCACAACGATTGCAGCGGGCAACCGTGCCTCACTCACTGACATCGGTCGCGCAACGCGGCGCACGTTTTTGAGCAGCGACGGACATGCGGCTCTGCTCGAAGTATTGCCTGCGTCTTCAGTGCCCCTGCGCGAACAGGTCAACTGGGTTCGGGAGCTCAGGAAGACAGGCGCTCCTTCGAATCGCAGGCGACTGGAATTGGTGGCCTGGCGGCCTCGCCACTGCACGCAGGGTGCCTGTGATGGCGAGCCGCGAATGAGGTCTGCTGCGGTTGGACATGGCTGCAACGAAACATTGTGAGTCGTCCGCATAAATCGATTTTCGTTATAGCGATTGCTGGTGCATCGATCTGTAAAGCGGCTATGATGATCTTTCTTTCCGGAGGGACGAATGAGGGCAAGCAAAACGCGTATCACCTGGTTGTTAGTCGGCTGTGCTGTAGTGCTGTGTTGTGCCGTTCCCGTACCGCGCGCGATTGCGCAGACAACGGGTGCGCCGGCATACCTGAATACGAATTTGCCTGCTGAGGTACGCGCCAAGGATCTGGTCGGCCGCATGACGCTCGCAGAGAAGGCATCGCAGCTGGTGAATCAGGCGCGCGCGATTCCTGGACTTAAAGTGCCGGCATACGACTGGTGGAGCGAGGCGCTGCATGGCGTCGCAGTAGACGGAACGACCGAGTTCCCGGAGCCCATCGGCCTGGCCGCGACCTTCGATGCAGCCGGGATCCACGCTATGGCGGTAGATGTCGGCACCGAAGGACGAGTCGTACATGCTGAGACGCTGCGTCACGGAGATTCGACGATCTTTCATGGTCTCGACTTTCTGGGCTCCGAACGTCAACATCTTCCGCGATCCGCGCTGGGGTCGTGGCCAGGAAACCTACGGCGAAGATCCCTTCCTCACGGCACACATGGCGGTGGCGTATGTAACGGGCATGCAGGGCGATGACCCAAAGTACTATCGCGTGATCTCCACGCCCAAGCACTTTGACGTGCACAGCGGGCCGGAACCGACGCGGCACTTTGCAGATGTCGATGTCAGCAGGCACGACGAGGTCGACACCTATCAGCCGGCCTTCCGTGCAGCCATCGTGGACGGCAAGGCAGGCTCCATCATGTGCGCGTACAACGCCATCAACGGCCAGCCGGCTTGCGCGAATCAGTATCTGCTACAGGACCTTCTGCGCGGCAAGTGGGGCTTCCAGGGCTATGTGGTCTCCGACTGCGACGCTGTCCAGGACATCTTCAACGGCCATCATTATCGCCCCACACAGGCTCAGTCTTCCGCCATCTCGCTGGAGCGTGGCATGGATAACGAATGCGCCGACTTCTTCTCCGTGGTGAAGGATGACCACGACTACAAGCCATTTATCGAAGCCGTGCAGCAGGGCTACCTGAGCCAGAGTGCGATGGATACAGCCCTTGTGCGCCTCTTCACCGCACGCATGAAGCTAGGCATGTTCGATCCGCCGGCAATGGACCCGTACTCGAATATCAGCGAGAAGGAACTGAATAGTCCGGAGCACCGTGCTTTCGCGCGTAAGCTGGCCGATGAATCGATGGTGCTGCTCAAGAACGACGGCACTCTTCCTCTCAAGCCGGGCATCCGCAACATCGCCGTCGTCGGCCCTCTCGCCGATCAGACACGCGTCCTTCTGGGGAACTATAACGGCATCCCGACGCACACCGTGTCGGTGCTGGAGGGACTGAAAGCTGAATATCCCGATGCCAGGATCACCTATGTCCCGGGCACACAGTTCCTCCGCAACGATGGCAATCCCGTGCCGAGCAATCTGTTGACTACCCCCGACGGCAAGCCTGGCCTGAAGGCCGAGTACCGCAGCATGGAAGGCGTCGAACTCTCTCCCGGCGCCAAGCCGAAGCCCTTCATGACCCGCGTCGATCAGAACGTCGACCTCAGCAAGACGAACCTGCCGTCGGAGGCCGCGAGCAAGAAGATGATCGGCGTTGAATGGACCGGCTTCCTCACGCCGCCTGAGACTGGCGACTACCTGCTCGGCATTCGTGGCGATGGCTTTGTCTCGGTGAAGGTAGAGGGCAAGGAGATTGCGCAGGAGTATAAGACCCACGGTGTCGAGGCGAAGCTCGGACGCGTGCATATGGAGAAGGGCCAGAAGCTCGCTTTCAGCGTGCAGTATGGCAACCTCGGTGGAGTTGAACCCGTTGCCCAGTTGATATGGGCGCACGTCAATAATGCTCCATCGCCTGAGGCTGTGGCTGCAGCGAAGCAGGCCGACCTGGTGATTGCCGTGGTCGGTATTACCAGCCAGCTCGAGGGCGAAGAGATGCCTGTGAGCCAGCCCGGATTCCTCGGCGGCGATCGCACCAGCATCGACATGCCCGAGCCTGAGGAAGCACTCGTGGAGGCTGTGGCTGCCACCGGCAAGCCGCTCGTCGTCGTGCTGATGAATGGCAGCGCGCTAGCCGTGAACTGGATCAATCAACATGCCAACGCGGTGCTCGAAGCGTGGTACTCGGGCGAGGAAGGCGGAGCCGCCATCGCCGACACCCTGAGCGGCAAGAATGACCCAGCCGGCCGGCTGCCGGTCACCTTTTACAAGGATGTGAGCCAGTTGCCCAAATTCGAGGACTACTCGATGGACAACCGCACCTACCGGTACTTCACCGGCAAGCCGCTCTACCCCTTCGGCTACGGCCTGAGCTACACCACATTCAGCTACAGCGGCCTGAGCGTACCGCAAGAGCCTGTCCATGCCGGAGACCCGGTGCTTGCCACCGTAACGGTCACGAATAGCGGGAAGATGGCAGGGGACGAGGTTGTTCAGCTCTACCTGAAGTTCCCGTCGGTCGCGGGCGCGCCACGGATCGCTCTTCGCGGATTCCAACGGATTCATCTCGAACCGGGCCAGAGCCAACAGGTTCCCTTCGAATTGAAGAATCGCGATCTGAGTATGGTGACCGAGGCGGGTGAGCCCATCATCGCTGGCGGTGAGTACACCCTCAGCATCGGGGGCGGCCAGCCTGACACGGGAGCGCCGGTCGTTACTGGCCGCTTTCACGTAGACGGACAGATCGCTTTGTCCCAATAGACCGAGCGTCCTCAACTCCAGTGTGTACTGCATCACTCCAGATTTGGAGTGATGCAGGAAGGAGGATTCTGCCATCCGCCTCCTGCCTTTCACGGGGAGTAGCGGTGCGGTGATATTCTGGCGCAATGCAGGTCTTGGCCGGCATTGCCAGATGGCTACAGGGTGTTTATTATGTCCGATTTCAGCTCCACCAGCACGACAGACGTTACCGCTCTTCCTATTGAGACGGCGCTCCCCGATACAGACACTGTTCCTGGCGAGGTAGCGTCAGCCGGAGTTGCGGTGGAGGGTGCGGAAGAAGAGTCTTTCAGCGACATCTTCGCCGCGTATCAGCGCACCAGCGACCGCCGCACAGGCGAAGAAGGGCGGCAGATCCGTGGGACCGTCGTTGCTGTGAATGCTGAGTCGGTGTTAGTGGATATTGGCTTCAAATCGGAGGGCATCCTTCCGCTGACTGCGCTGCCTGCCGGTCGCGAGCCGTGGAAGACAGGCGATGGATTGACGGTGTCCGTGAAGGGACGCGACGCTGACGGCTACTACGAGCTATCGCTTTTCCACGTTGCACAAGCGAAGGACTGGAGCAGNNTTGCACGTGGATGTCGGGGTACGTGCCTTCCTTCCGGCCTCGCGCAGCGGAGGACGAGACGCCGCGGAGATGGAGAAGTTGGTGGGTCAGGAGATTCTCTGCCGCATTACCAAGCTGGACGTGGACGAGGAAGACGTTGTTGTCGATCGCCGCGTTGTGACAGAGGAAGAGGCGCTGAAGGCTAAGGGACATCGGTTGGCCGAAATACACGAAGGTGCGGTCGTAGAGGGCACGGTGCGGAGTCTGGCGGACTATGGTGCGTTCGTTGATCTGGGCGGTATCGATGGGCTGCTGCATGTGAGCGACATTGCATGGAGTCGCATCGGCAAAGCCTCCGATGTATTGGAGGTGGGGCAGTCGCTGCAGGTGAAGGTATTGAAGATCGATCCTGAGAGCAAGCGAATTTCTCTGGGGTTGAAGCAGCTCCAGGCGCATCCGTGGGATACGGTGGCGACGACGTTTGCGGTGGGTGACCGGGTGCGGGGAACTGTGACGCGCACTGTTGAGTTTGGAGCCTTCGTCGAAATTGCACCGGGGGTGGAAGGGCTGGTGCACCTTTCGGAGATGTCGTGGTCGAAGCGAATCCATAAGGCGACCGAGGTGTTGAATACCGGGGATACGGTGGATGCCGTGATTCTGGGCATCAGCGTCGAGGAACGACGTGTCTCGCTGGGTTTGAAGCAGGCGTTGGGCGATCCGTGGGTGGAGGCTGCAGAGAAGATCAGGGTTGGGTCGGTGGTGGAGGGGCCTGTGGCGAGCCTGACGAAGTTTGGCGCGTTTGTGCAGGTGAGTGAAGGCGTGCAGGGGCTGGTGCACATCAGCGAAATTACTGCGGAACGCCGGTTGAATCATCCGTCCGATGTGTTGCGCGTCGGCGAAGTGATTCGCGCGCAGGTGCTCGAGATCGACAAGGAGAAACGCCAACTCCGATTGAGCATGAAACAGCTTGTCCCGACGAGCCTGGATGAATTCCTCAGCGAGCACAGGGAAGGTGATCCTGTGACTGGCCGCGTTGTTTCGATCGAGAACGAGGTGGCGCTGGTCGAGTTAGGAGAAGGGATCCTCGCACGCTGTGTGCTGCCGACTCCAGCTACGGAGACCCCGACCGCCGAGTCGAAGACTTCGGGTGCGATCGATCTATCGGTCTTTAGCTCGATGCTGAAGTCGAAGTGGAAGTCCGGGGAGTCTCCGGTGTCCCATACAGCCCAGCCCGAGGCAACGAGCTCTGAGCTCGTACGGGTGGGTCAGGTGCGGGCGTTCAGCATTGGGAAAATCGATCCAGCCGAGAAGAGCATCGAGTTGATAGGTGTTTAGTCCCGGCATTTGATGGTGCGAACGCTACGTTATAGGGGCCTGACCGAGTTTCATCCTGAATCTAAAGTTAGACGGGACGGTCCCTTGCATTCGCAGGGCGGAGTTCCTCTGGGGGTATGGGAGGGCTGGTGCGTTCGCAAATTGCATCGTCCAAACGCGACACCGCATGAAATCAGCGATTGATTGCGGAGCGAAAAATGGAAGCTGCGAAACATCGAAACAGAGAATTGTTGTCATAGTCAGTGAGGTCGCAATTGGCGTAGAGTCCCCCACTCTCCGCCAGAACCTCTAAGTCTTTTGCAATCAGGTGAAAATAATAGTGTGACCTATCTGTGACACTTTCTTCACCTACTTTCAGGCCGAAATTCGGTTCGCTTGCTGTTGTCGGGTATTAGCTGACAGGAGCATAGAGTGAAAGCCCGAAAGGTCCGCCTATCTATAAGAGTTCGTCTTGGTGATGGGCGCAGTGTCTTCGCCGACCCCGTCTGGAATCGGAACCGCACTCTGCGAGCAGGGTACGCACTGATCGACGGGGTTCCCGAAAATCACCCCGAAGGCTGTTACTACCTCCGCTTTCTCCAGCGGAACAAACGGGTTCGGCAGGCGGTCGGCCAAGATGCGGATGCGGCAATGGTCGCCCTGCACAATATGGAACAGGATCTTCAGCCGATCAGCCTGGGGCGAATTACAACCGGAGTTTCAGTTATCGCGGAGGAACGTAGCGCCTCCGCACCGGTCTCCCTCGGTCAAGCCATTCAGACATATCTCGAAGAGGTCCGACAGTTCCTCGCTGTACGTAACGGTCAAAGCCTGTGAACGCATATTGAGTCTGTTCGGCCC
>DHWW01000068.1 GCA_002413385.1 Granulicella sp. UBA5172 | reverse complement strand
CTCGACCCCCCCCCCCCCCCCCCCCCCTCCCCTCCACCCGCCTCCTCCGCCTCCCCCCCCCCCCCCGCCTCCCCCGCCTCACCCGCCTCACCCTCGACCCCGGCGGCAGCTTCGACTTTCTCCGAACCGCAGAGTTGCGTTAGTCGCGCAACGTTCTCGCTCTTTTGGTTTGTCATCCCGCAGGGATCTGCTGCCGCGCTTGATCTTGCATTCCCCGCAGTACGCGCGTGCCGGACGGACGTCTCCAAAGATTCAACTTGTGCAGCGACGGCCTGCTACGCCCCGGCTACCAATCAGGCGGCCGTCGCCTACTTCAAACAATTTCCCATCTCGAATGCGAACGGAGCGGGCGATGGCTTGAACACAGGTAGTTATAGCTTCGCATCGCCCGTACCGACATCTCGTTCCGCGGGGCGGGCTCTCATAATGGGCAGCCCAACTTCTGGACCGACCAGATTGCATGCTGCTCCGGCGTATACGCCGCCCAGTCCTGCTCAATCAGATACGGCTGCGCGGCAACCAGTTTCGTTGCATCAGCGACAGGCGTGGACATGCGATTTCTCCCTCTCCAATGTTAGACCGGACCAACCCCTCACACCGTGGACAAATCCGCTCCCTTTGCCTCGCCACTCATAGCGGTCACCAGCGTCACCACCACCGCAACGATCACCACAGTAATCGCCAATACCGGCCCAAACCGTCCGCCAAAATACTTCGTCGCCGCCGCTGCCTGCAGCACACTATTCCGCGACGACAACACGTTCCCAAGCTGGTACGCCAGCCCCGGAAAAATCGCCCGCACCGCCGACGGCGACATTTCATTCAGGTGCACCGGAATCACTCCCCACGCTCCCTGCACCATGAACTGCATCGCAAATCCGCCCACCGCCAGCAGCACCACCGTGTGACTCCACGCCCACAACGGGATCATCGGAATCGATAGCAGCGCCGCAGTCAAAATCGCCCGCCTCCTCCCCACTCGCTCCGAATACCCTCCAAACCATATCCCGCCCAACACCGCGCCCACATTCCCCACAATCGCAATCGCCGTCAGCGCCACACCCTTGATCGCGTGGTCATGCTTCAAAAACGTCGGATACAAATCCTGCGTGCCGTGGCTGAACGCCATCATCGCCGTCATCAGCACCGTCAGCGCCGCAAGACTCGGCAGGTTCTTCCAAATCTCCATCACGCCCGAACGCCGCAGTCCTTTGGCTCTCGTCTTTGCCGCCTCGCGCTCCGCCATCCATGCCGGAGACTCTGACACCTTCCTCAACAGCAGCAGCAACAGCAGCGACGGCACGGCTCCCAGCAGGAACAACATCCGCCACGCTGTAAACGATCCCGTCCCATGAAGAAAAGGAAACAGCAAATACAGTAGCGCTGCCAGCATATTGCCCACCACATATCCTTCCTGCAGCAGCCCCGAGAAGAACCCACGCCCCTCCACCGGCAGACTCTCCAGCGCCAGCGCCGCCCCCACTCCCCATTCCCCACCCATCGCGATGCCAAACAGCGCGCGCATCGCAAGGAACCAACCGAACGTCGGTGCAAACGCAGAAGCAATCGCAAACAGCGAAAAACTCACCACGTTCACCATCAACGTCGGCCTTCGCCCAAACCGCTCCGCCAGCATGCCGAATACCAGCGCCCCGACCGGCCTCATCAACAGCGTCCAGAAGATGCTCTTGGCAGCTGTCGCCAGGCTTACATGAAACGTGACCGCAATGGCATCAAGGCAAAATGTCAGCAGAAAAAAATCGAACGCATCCAGCGTCCATCCCAGGAAGCACGCCGTAAAGGCGTATTTCTGCGGCGAGTTCAACGCACGAAACGGCTGTAGCAGCCCCATCTTCAGCAGCCCCAATCGGAAGTCAGTCTCAGGCCCACACCCTCAGCCCGGCTCATTACAGCTTCGCACGCAACGGAATCCCCGGGTCTACAAACGGAACCTCTGCGGCTACTGCATGCAACTGCAGAATCTTATGGTGCAGGCAATACAGCGCCAGCTCCAGCCGGTCCGCAACCCCCAGCTTGTCATAGATCTTCCGCAGATAGTTCTTCACCACCTGCTCCGTCGTCCCAATCTGATACGCAATCTCCTTGTTCCGCATGCCCCGCGTGATGCACGCAATGATTGCCAGTTCCTTCGATGACAAGCGCGGCTGCGATCGCGGATTCGTCAGCATCGACCCCTGCGCACGGTACGCATCAATCACCCAGCTGATCGACTGGTTATCAATCCATGTCTCTCCCGCCGCAATCTTCCGCACGCACTTCACCAGCATGTCCGGCGAAATCGACCGCGGCACCACGCCGCGAACACCCCGCCGGTAAAGCTCCACCGTATTGCTCTCGTCGCTCGACGAAATCTGCACAATCAGCTTCGCCTGCGGAGCTCGCCGCATAAACTCCGGAATCGCATCCACGGTTCCCGCAATCAGATGGCCCTCCAGCACTACGATGTCCGTCGGAAATCGCTGCAACGCAGCATACAGATTCTCCAGCGTCTCGGCCTGCGCCACAACGCGAATATCATCCTCGAGGGCGAATACCTTGCGCATGCCCACGCGATAAATCGCCTGTGAATCCGCAAGAATGACCCGAATAAAATTCGAGCCTTCATCTGCTGGCGCGAACTCCTCTGCACTAATCACCAACTCATCTCTCATGCTCAGCCTTTTAAAGAGTATTCATCGATAATCGCGGCGGCCATGGACTTGCCTCCGCTTTGCTGATGTCGAATAATACGCCCCGCACATCGCAGAAGCACATCATCAACCCCTCCCATAATCGCCGCCGGCATCTTTAGCTCGAACTCTACCGTCGCGCCTACCTCCGGCAACTCCTCTGCAACAAACAGTACCCCGTTGGCAGATACATCTTCCGTCACAGCCGTATAACGACGCTCCGCCGCGATCAACACAATATCCATATGAAGGGGAAAGCGTACCGAGGCACGCACCGGAACGTCTTCAAACGATCGGGATAAGGTCGTCAATCGACCCCCCTTCCAGGAGCAGCAGAAAATACTTCAGGGTTCCGTATAAATTCTACTGCACACCCTTGCCGCTTGACTCGTCCATTTTCTCCGACTGTCCCAAAACGAGCCCCGCCGATCCCCCCACCCACGTCCGGTCACGTTGATGCTCTCCATCAGCGCCTACAAATACGCCTGCACCATCCGTTGCCACCACGGCCAATCGTGCCGGGCATTATCTCCCCACACATCCAGCCGCACCGGAATCCCCTTCGACCGCATCGCCGCCGCCAGCCGCTCATTCTCGTTCCAGCACTGGTCATGCACGCCCGTCGCCAGCACATAGGTGTTTTGGCGCAGTCTCTCCAATATCCGCATCTCCGACAAGTTCGGCAGATAATCCAATGGCAGATTGAAGTAGCAATCGTCGTCATAATATCCGTTCAGAAATCCCATGCTCTTCATATCGAACGCGCCGCTCATCGACAAGCAGCCCGTAAAAATATCCGGATGCCGCAGACTCATATTCACCGCATGATACCCACCAAAGCTGCACCCCATCGCCGCCAGGTGTGGCCGGTCGTGATCCTTCCGCGCAAACGGCACCACCTCGTTCACCACATACTGCTCATACTGAACCTGCCGCGCAATTCTCCATCGCGGCGGCACACTGCGGTTGTACCAACTCTCTCCATCCACCGAGTCGACACAAAACAACTGCACCCGTCGTCCCTCAATCTTGTCCGCAATCGCCCCCACCATCCCGCGATCCTCAAACTCATAAAATCGACCTTGCGACGTCGGAAACACAATCACTGGAAGACCATCCTGCCCAAACACCAGCATCTCCATATCGCGTCCCAGAGCTTGCGAGAACCACTTGCGATATTCCCGGCGCATGAATCCTCCAAATCTTCCTCTGCTACTCTGAGGCTCTACGCTCTTGCTTAGGTTGTTCGCAATTTGATTGATCTTCTCACCCATCTCTCCGCTGACTCAACGGCAACCGACACGGAGACCTCGCCTTTGCTCAACGATCCTGACTCCCAGGCTTCCGACAACACCTTCCAGCCGCTCCCCCGGAGAAAACGAGCCCAGCGACCTCGACAACAACCCGCGCTTCCTCCCCAGCCGCCGCGACATCATCGCCTATCTCCCCGAAGCCTATTTCACTGACTAGGTCCTCCGCTTCCTCTTCCCGCCCCGTACCTAGGCGTTTTGCACCGAAACCGTCGCAGAAAATCCCCCCAGCCCATTGCGAAACCCAGCGAAATCCGCGATACTTAGTTGTTCGGACTTTTGCGTCCGTCGGCTGTGTCGATCGTGAACTCCAGGGCTAGCCCCGGACCCCGTCGGCAACCCTGAAGACATTCAAGCTTTTCTGAGAGGATCTACCCCTGTGTTGATGATTCGTTTGGCGCGCGTTGGCGCCCGTAAGCAGCCCCACTACCGCGTCGTTGTCATTGAAAAAGATCGCGCCCGCAATGGCCGTTCCGTCGAAGTTGTTGGTACCTACAATCCCCGTACCGAGCCCGCCACCGTTGACTTCAAGCGTGACCGCATCGACTACTGGACCAGCAAAGGTGCACAGCTCTCCGAGACCGTCGGCAAGCTCCTCACCAAGCACAAGCCTGTCGCTGCCGAATCCGCTGCCGAGCCAGAGGTCATCCCTGCCATATAGTAACCACTTGACGTAACCTTCAGTGACCTCAATCTGAACCCCAAAGAGTTGACGGAAGATCTGTAAACTTGCAGTAGACTCACGGAAGAAATACCTCTGTTTTGAAGTTCGTCCCGGTGCTCTGCCTGCCACACTCGCAGAGGCTCGCCACTCGACTTGCGAGACACTTCAAAACAGGAAACAGCGAGACCCTTCCATTGCAAGAGAAGCGGCTCCCTACTCTCAAGGTATCGAACTAAACTCCCTGAGGTATACGTGTGAACGATTCCCTTGTACGGACGGATAGCCAGTTTGCTATCTCCGAGATGCAAACCCTGATGTTGGAAATTACCCGGGCCCTCGTTGATGATGTTGACGCGGTGAAGGTTGAAGTCATAACCGATCAGGATGCCACTGTCCTCCGCCTCCATGTCGCCCCCGGCGACATTGGCAAAGTCATTGGCAAGCAGGGCCGCACAGCTCGTTCCCTGCGCACCATTCTCGGTGCTGCCAGCATGAAGCTCCAGCACCGCTTCTCCCTCGACATCGTCGAGGCCGGTCGCACCTCTCAAGACCACGACGACCAGTAAAGAGCCTGCGCTTCACTAGCATCTCAGTCTCCTCTACTCTTGAGTCGATGAGGCAACCTGCATTGAACGATGGCATCTCGAACTCCGGCTGGGTTCCACTCGCTCGCCTGCTGCGTCCGCAGGGCCGCCGCGGCGAGCTTCTCGCTGACCCCCTCAGCGACCTCCCCGACATCTTCGCCGCGGGCCGTGAGCTCACCTTCGCCGCCCCCAACACTTCCGTCCCGGCGCCCAACGCCCCGACCGTCCGCATCGAAGAGCACTTTTTCCCCACCGGCAAAAACGCCGGCCGGGTCGTCCTCAAGCTCTCCGGCTGCGACAGCATCTCCGCCGCCGAAGCCCTCGCCGGCCAACAGCTCCTCATCCCCTCCAACCAGCTCCCCGCCCTCGACCCCGACACCTTCTTCGTCGGCGACCTCGTCGGCTGCACCGTCTTCAACGCCACCACCCCCATCGGCACCATCGTCGACATCGAATTCGCCACGGGCCCCGACAGCCGCACCCGCCTCGAAGACGCCGCTCCCCTCCTCGCCGTCCAGCTAACCCTCCCCGCACCACCCCCCAGCGAAACCCCCGAACCAGTCCTGATCCCCTTCGTCCGCGCCTGGCTGGACTCCGTCGACATCCCCGCCCGCCGCATCACGATGCACCTCCCCGAAGGCCTCTTAGCTCCCCCCGACCCTCTTCCCGACGAACCCGAACGCCCTTAACGCACGCCGTCCGCGCAGGACAAATCCGAGGTCGTACACTCAGTGGGTGCGCCCTCGCTCTACTCTCTACCCTCTACCCACTAGCCCCTGCTCTTATGCGCTTCGACATCCTCACCATTTTTCCCGACTTCTTCGGTGGCCCCGACCTTGGCATCTTCGGCCACGGCGTCGTCTCCCGTGCACTCCGCACCGGCATCGCCACCGCCCACACCCACGATCTCCGCGCCTTCACCCACGACCGTCACCGCACCGTCGACGACCGTCCCTTCGGCGGCGGCGAGGGCATGGTCCTCAAGCCCCAGCCTATCTTCGAAGCCCTCGAATCCCTCGCCCTCACCCCCAAACCCACCCGCGACACCCTGCGCGCAGCCGATTCTCCAGTAAAAGAAACCGTCATCCTCCTCTCCGCCCAGGGCAAGCGCTTCACCCAGGCCACCGCCCGGCGCCTCGCCACCCTCGATCGCGTCGTCCTCATCTGCGGCCGCTACGAAGGAGTCGACGAGCGCGTCAGCCAACTCTTCTGCGACGAAGAGCTCTCCATCGGCGACTACGTCCTCTCCGGCGGTGAGCTCGCCGCCGCCATCCTCCTCGACGCCACCGTCCGCCTCCTCCCCGGCGTCCTCGGCCACGCCGACTCCTCCCGCTACGAAAGCTTCGGCGAAGCCGACGCAACCCTCAATGCAGAAATAAGTGAGAATTGTCATCCTTCGCGCAGCGGAGGACCTGCTTCTTCGGGGAGCGACGAGTCCTCCCCGCAATCCCCGCCCCGCTCCACCAACGCCGCCGCAGGCCTGCTCGACTATCCCCACTACACCCGTCCCGCCGAGTTTCTCGGCGTCCCCATCCCCGAACCCCTCGGCAACGGCGACCACCTCGCCATCCGTCGCTGGCGCCGCCACGCCGCCCTCGCCAAGACCCTGGCCAACCGCCCCGACCTCCTCCCCAACGCCGATCTCACCGACGACGACCGCGAATTCCTGGCCTCTCTCGGCTATAACCTCCCCACCTAAGCCAATTCAATGTGGAAATCAGCTGCAAAATCAAGGATTCTCATGTAAACTGAATCCTACGACTTTACGTAAGGAATCAATCATGTCTATCCATCCCATCATGCAGAAGCTGGCCGACAAACTCCAGCGTACCGACCTCCCCGACTTCGCCCCCGGCGATACCATTCGCGTGCAGGTGAAGATCAAAGAGGGCGAAAAAGAACGCCTCCAGGCGTTCGAAGGCATGGTCATTGCCTGCAAGAAGGGCCCCCAGGGCTCCTTCACCGTCCGCAAGATGAGCTTTGGCCAGGGTGTCGAGCGCATCTTTCCCTACAACTCCAAGGTCGTCGACAAAATCGAGAAGATCCGCTCCTACCAGGTGCGCCGCTCGAAGCTCTTCTACCTCCGTGGCCTCCGCGGAAAGGCTGCCCGCCTCAAGGAAGTCGCGCGCACCGCCTAATCTCCGCTCTTCCAGCACCAACCACGAAGAGGCGACCCACCGGGTCGCCTCTTCTCTTGCCACTCTAGACTCCCCTGTTACTGCGGACTGGTCGCGGCAGGAGTAGGAGCCGTAGGCGCTACCACTGCATCTTTGCCCTTGACCGTCGGCCCCGACATCGTCGATCGCCCCTTCGGTATCGCCACGCAAGGCTGATCCGGCACAGGCTGTCCCGGCAGCACGGCCGGAGCCGCCTTCCGCATCTGCCCCGCCGGACACGGTGCCAGCAGCAGCGTCGGTTGCAGGTTGACAGGAATGGGTGGTGGCACTACAAACGCCCCAGCCAGCGCGCCATTCGGACGCCCTCCAGGCCACGTGTAGGGAGCCTTCAATACCTTCCCATACCCCACCACCGGATATTTCGAGGGCAGCTTGAAGTCCCGATCCACAAGCACATACGCTGACTCCGGCTTCTTCCCCAGCAGCCTCTTATCCGACCCGATCTGCAGCTTATGGTCCCCCGTCGTCACCGTCAGCGTCTTATCGTTGAACGCTCCCGGTTGCTCCTTCGCCGCAGGAAACGGCCGATTCGAGACAACCAGCGTCCCAATCCCCGGCACGTACATGTAGATGTACTTCAAGTCCGCAATATCGTAGTTCAGCTCCGCCTTGCCAATCATCCCGTCCACCGTAAACGTCCCACGGCTGATGCTGACCGGAGTCATCTTCGGCTCCTTTTCCTTATGCACATGCAGCTTCTTGCCGTGCTCGTCGTAGCCCAACTCCGTCGCTGTCTGGAACACCGGCTTGCCGTTCGCGTCGAACAGCGGATGCCCCTTCTTATCCCGCTGCTGCCTCACTGGCGGATTGAACATCGGCTGCCCATCCGGATCCAGCCGCTGCCGCCCCTCTTCGTCCAGCATCGGCGCAGCCGGAAGCACGACCACATTATTCGGCCCCGTGTACTCGACCTTCTTCGACTTACCCTTCTTCTCCCCGTTCTTGGCCTTTACAGGCACAGCGGCCGCAGTCGCAGCGGCAGGAGCTGCAGCGGACGGAGTCGCAGCAGTCCGTGGTGCAACCGCCGCCGGTGCTGCTGTATCTGCAGTGGGTGTAGTGTCTTGCGCCGCAGCAATCTGGGCAACCATCAATATCGGAGCGCCAACCAGCAGCAACCTCCAGCTTCCAAAAATTCGCATAACTCTGACTCCAAAAATTAAAACGAGCACAAACCGAATGGGTAACAGTTCAGCAAGCATAGGACAAATCACCCCACAACGCCAGTCGCTTGATGACGCGGCGAATACTCCCCGTCCCGTCAACATTGTCAGAGCACGCCGCTACTTCACCGCATCAAGACCCGCACCTCCACATCCCTCCGAAATTCGCGATTAATTCATCCACCACCGCATCCACTACACTCAAACATGCGACCTGCAATCGCCTAAAATGTCCAATCTCTTCGAAATCCCCACCGTCGCAGGCGTCACCAAAGCCACCGCCAAGCAGCAGATGCTCAAGCAGCTCGTCTGCAGCGACGCGCCCGAGCAAGCCCTCCGCTACCACGGCTTCTGCTCTATCGCCGGAGTCGACGAAGTCGGTCGCGGCGCCCTCTTCGGCCCCGTCGTCGCCGCGGCCGTCATCCTTCCCACCCGCACCTCCTCCCTCGCCCGCCTCGGCCTCAAAGACTCCAAGCAGCTCACCCGAGAACAGCGCGAGCTCCTCGACCGCAGGATCCGCAAGCTCGCCATCGCGATCGCCATCGCCGAAGTCGACGCCGAGACCATCGACCGCGTCAACATCTACCAGGCCTCCCGCCTCGCCATGCTCCTCGCCGTCCAGCGCCTCCCCCTCGCCCCCGACCACCTCCTCATCGACGCCATGTA
>DHWW01000353.1:1298-3395 GCA_002413385.1 Granulicella sp. UBA5172 | reverse complement strand
GTTGAGTCCGTCGGCTTGTACTGCTTGATGGAGTTGATGTCGCCGGTATCGGAGACGACGGTAGTCATGGACTTGAGCTGATCTAGAAAATTCGCCATATAGGCTCCTATGCAAACGATTGTGGGCGCAATCTGCGCGACATCTTCAATTATAAATCCTGCGCTATCCAGTTAACTTTGACGTTCCCCAGCCCGCGTTGGGTTCAGGGCAGGGAAGGGCGCCCCCGACCTGTGCAGAATGAATCACCCGCGCCCTCTGCAACCGATGGATAATGAACGCATGCCCGAGGGAAAGCACGAAGACCATCATCACGACGACACCGGCCCGCACGCTCCGCACGAGCAGAAGAAGCCCTACTGGCTGCGCGCGCACAAGGACTGGAAGTTCTGGGTCGGCGTGGTGTTTCTCATTGCAGCGATCACCATCTATGTTCTGTCGCTGGATCTATCGACCGTTCCGCACCCGCACACCTAGGCCCGTTTGGCGATCAGGCTCTCATACAGCTGGATTGTCTGCGCGGCGATGGCGGTCCAGGAGAAGTGCTCTTCCACGCGCTTGCGCCCTGCCTCGCCCATTCGCTGCGCCTTGGCGGGATCTGCTAACAGCTGCGTAATGCGTGCGGCGAGGTCCTTTGCAAACTGCGCCGGATCCGTTGGGAAGGTCGTCGCCGGATCAGCCTCGAAGGGAACCAGGTGCCCGGTTTCGCCCTCGACGACGACTTCCAGAATCCCTCCCGTCGCGCTCGCCACCACCGGAGCCTTGCACGCCATTGCCTCCAGATTGATGATCCCGAACGGCTCATACACCGACGGGCAGCAGAACACCGCGCAGTGCGAATACAGCTGAATCGCCTCTTCCTTGGTCACCATCTGCTCAATCCAGACAAGGTTGTGGCCAGTGCCGGTGGGGTCGCCGGTGGCCGTCGAGTGGCCGCCTTCGGACGTAAAGTTCTCCACCGCAGCTCGCTGGCTGCCGGGAGTAAATCTGCGCACGGCCTCCACCTTGGCGCGCATCTCGGCGGCAATCTCCGGCGTGTCCGGAGCCCCCGCGCACAGCACCACCTGCGTGCCCGGTGGCAGGTATTGAATCGCCTCGACAAGGTGCGTCACGCCCTTCTGCCGCGAGATGCGCCCCACGAACAGCACGTACGGCTTCGCTGGATCAACGCCATACTTCACCAGCGCGCTGATGTCCGGGGTGTACCGATATTGCTGCAGGTCGATGCCGTTGTAGATGACGTGAATACGGCTCGGATCGACGTCGGGATACGCCTTCAGGATGTCGTCCTTCGTGCCATTCGAGACGGCAACGATCGCATCCGCATCGAGGATCGCCGTCCGCTCCATCCACGAACTCAGAGCGTAGCCGGTGCCGAGCTGCTCAGCCTTCCACCCCCGCAGCGGCTCTAAAGAGTGGGTGGTGAGCACGAACGGAATGCCATACAGCTTCTTCGCCAGAAAGCCCGCCATCGCGACGTACCAGGTGTGCGTGTGGATGACGTCGAGCTTCTCCAGATGAAGATTCTGTAAAAGATTGAGCGAGAGTGCTTCAAGCGCTCCTTTGAACTTCGCCGTCGTGCCGTTCGAGATCATCGGCCACGGTTGCTCGAAGTGGATCTGCAGATGCGCTCCGCGCGGAAGTTGAGGATCGTGCAGGCTGTCGGCCTCCGGAGTCTCTCCCCACGCATGCACATCGACCTCGATGGTCTTCGCCAGCTCGCGCGATAAATACTCGACATGCACCCCTGCGCCACCGTAGACGTACGGCGGATACTCCCGGGTCATCAGGCCAACACGCATACAATTGCTCCGAAGTTTAAGCTGCTGCGAACAGTCTAGCGCGCACCGATGTACACGCGGCAACTGCACGTTGGACGCTCCATCCCGTACAGTAGTCAAATCCTCTTTGTGCAGGAGAAATCGTGGTCCGGTTCAGATTAGTTTGTGCAGCGGCGATGTTTTCGATAGTCGGCAGCAGTGCCATGACGTGGGCGCAGACGCCCGTAAACGCGACCCAACATGCGACGACAGAGGACAGCCGCCTCAGGGCCCTCTACACCGCTGAAGATGCGTGGCGCAAGGCACAGCGCGGCGCTCC
>DHWW01000353.1:0-1287 GCA_002413385.1 Granulicella sp. UBA5172 | reverse complement strand
GCGCGGATTCACACCGCCGAAGGTCACGCTGACGGGCCGCGATGCGTCGCTGGTTCCCGTCGCCGACGCGCAGACCGCAGAGAGCACCGTCTACTTCAAGCCCTTCGCAAAGATGCCCGCGAGCATCCCCAATGCTGAGCAGACGAAGCTGCGCGCCGAGGCCGCCGCCGCGATCCAGAGCAGTGTCATCCCCGCCTACGCCCACCTGCTCACGTTTTTCCGCGACGACTACATTCCGCACGCGCAGACCGCGCTTCGCGGCGGAGTCGCTGCCCGACGGCAAGGCTTACTACCAATCCAAAATCCTCGAGTTCACCACGCTGACGCTTACGCCGGATCAGATCCACGCCATCGGCCTCAGCGAGATGGCAAAGATTCACGCTGAGATGCTCGCGGCGATACTCGCAGCGGGGCAGCAGAGCGGCTTCCAGGGGACGCTGCCGGAGTTCCTCCACTTCCTCCGCACTGACCCGCAGTTCTATGCGAAGACGCCACAAGAGCTGCTGATGCGAGCGGCTTTCATCGCCAAGGAATTCGACGCAGTCTCCTCCGACTACTTCGGGTATCTGCCGCGACAGCGCTTCGGCATCAAGCCCGTCCCCGTGGAGATTGCGCCGTTCTACACCTCCGCGCGAGGAGGCCCCGGAGTCTATCTCGTCAACACGTATGACCTGCCCGCACGCGGCCTTTACTCTCTGCCCGCGCTCACGCTGCATGAGTCCGCGCCCGGCCACGCCTTCCAGATGCCGATCCAGGCCGAGGTCGTCAAGGGCCGCCACCTGCCCAAGTTCCGCAACGCCTACATCTCAGCCTACGGTGAAGGCTGGGCGCTCTACTGCGAGCGCCTCGGCACCGAGATGGGCATGTACCACACGCCCTACGAGACCTTCGGCATGTTGAGCTATCAGGCCTGGCGAGCGGCGCGGCTGGTCGTTGATACCGGCGTCCACGCGCAGGGCTGGACGCGCGAGCAGGCCCAGGAATATCTTCGCGAAAATACGGCGCTGTCTGACCACGAAATTGAGACGGAGGTCGACCGCTACATCTCGTGGCCCGGTCAGGCGCTGTCGTATTATCTCGGCGAGATGGCGATCCTGAAGGCGCGCCACAAAGCTGAAGCCGCACTCGGCCCGAAGTTTAATATCCGGGCCTTCCACGACGCGGTGCTTGAACTCGGTTGCGTGCCGCTGCCCGTACTCACGCAGCACATCGACGAGTTCATCGCGAAGGGTGGCGGTCGGTCCTTATCCCGACATGGAAAAGTAGCGCAGCCCACATGAAACGCAT
>DHWW01000062.1 GCA_002413385.1 Granulicella sp. UBA5172 | reverse complement strand
GCCACGCCCAACTGCTCGGCCTTCTCCAGCTTCGACCCAGCCTCCTCCCCGGCCACCACGGTACGTAGTCTTCTTGCTCACCGACCCCGACACCTTCCCTCCCGCAGCCTCGATCCGCTCCCTGGCCTCGTCCCGGGTGAGCGTCGGCAGCGTTCCGGTCAGCACAAACGTCATCCCGCTCAGCGTCGTCCCCCGCACCCGTCGCTCGGCCGTAAACGTAAGCCCATATCCTCGCAGCCGCTCCACCAACGCCACGTTGCGCTGATTGGAAAAGAATTCCAACACGGTAGCCGCAACCTTCGGCCCAATGTCATTCACGCGGGTCAGCTCCTCTTCGGTTGCCGCCATCAGCGCGTCCATCGACCCAAACTCCTCGGCCAGCGCCTGCGCCGTCCGTTCCCCCACATGCCGAATCCCCAACCCCAGCAACACCCTCTGCAGAGGCTGCTTCTTCGACCCCTCAATCTGCTCCAGCAGCGCATCTGCCGTCTTCTCGCCCACCCGTTCCAGCGTCAGCAACTCTTCCTTCGTCAGCTTGTAAACATCCGCGATGGAATGCACCAACGCCTTGCGAGTAGGCTCAACGGCAGCCTCAACCTCGTCCTCACCCAAAGCACTGTCATCTCGANNCTGCGCAACCATCGCCTCGCCGAGCCCTTCGATGTTCATCACGCTCCGCGACGCAAAGTGCCGCAGCTCCTCCTCAAGCCTCGCCGGACAGCTCACATTCACGCAGCGCAGGTCCACTTCGCCCGGTTCGCGCACCAGCTTCTCACCGCAGCGAGGACAATCCGTCGGAAGCACAATCTCGGTCTCGCCGCGAGGATGCTTCGCATCCTCAACCACCTCGGTGATCTTGGGAATCACATCGCCGCCGCGCTCCACCGACACGAAGTCGCCGATCCGCACTCCCAGCCGAGCAATCTCATCCGGATTATGCAGCGTCGCGCGAGTCACCGTAGTTCCGCCGATCGATACCGGCCGCAACACCGCAACCGGAGTAATCTTCCCCGTTCGTCCCACGCCGAACAGCACATCCTCCAGCAGCGTAATCGCCGCGCGAGCCGGGAACTTGTACGCAATCGCCCACCGCGGAGCCTTGCCCGTAAACCCCAATCGCCGCTGTTGCGCCACCGCATCGACCTTGATCACCACACCATCGATCTCGTAAGGCAAACCATCGCGCTTCGCATCCGCTTCCGCAATAAACGCCATCACCTCGTCGATCGACTCCACCGTCCGGGCATTCGGGTTCACCAGGAAGCCTGCATCCTTCAAGGCCTGTAACGCAATGCTCTGCTCCGCCAGCAACGGATCTCCAACCGGCTCCGACAGACGCAGCAGGAAGTACGCGAAGAACTCCAGTCGTCGCTGCGCCACAATGTTCGGCTCCAGCGTCCGTATCGTTCCCGCGGCCGCATTCCGAGGGTTCGCCGCCGGAGCAAGCCCAGCAGCTTCACGCTCCACGTTCATCCGCTCGAACGCCTTCTGCGGCAGCACAACTTCGCCTCTCACCTCGAACTGCTGAGGCAATCCCGCCTGCTCCAGCTTCTCCGCCGAGATCTGCAGCGGAACGCTGCGGATCGTCCTCACATTGGAGCTCACATCCTCGCCAATCGTCCCATCGCCGCGAGTCACACCGGTCTTCAGCACCGCTGTTCCGCGCCTCCCAGGCTCATACTGCAGCGCCAGCGACAACCCATCCAGCTTCAGCTCGCACACGTAGCGCACAGCCTCACCCAGCGCAAGTCCGCCCGCGACGCGCTCTGCCCACGCCTGCAACTCCGCCTCGTTGTACGCGTTGTCCAGCGACAGCATCGGCCGCGAGTGCGCCACCTTGACAAACCCCTCCTTCGGCTTGCCCCCCACTCGCTGCGTAGGGGAGTCCCCCCTCACCAGCTCCGGGTGCTCCGCCTCCAGCGCCCGCAACTCGTTCATCCGAGCGTCATACTGGGCGTCGGTCCACACCGGCGCATCCAGCACGTAATACAGGTGCTCATGGTGGCGCAGCTCATCACGCAACGCCTCGATTCGCTGTTCGGGACTCAATTCTTCGGTCGTGCGCTCATGTGCCATCGCAAGGATTATAGAAACCCCGGCCTCAGGTAGACTAAAGATCTTGTATTAATCAACAAAAGGAGCTTCCCCGATGGCACACATGGTGTTCTGCACGAAGTACAAAGCTGAGATGGAGGGCCTCGACGAACCCCCGTTTGACTCCGACTTCGGTCAGAAGATCTTCAAGAACGTCTCCAAAAAGGCCTGGGGCGAATGGATCGAGCGTCAAAAGATGCTGCTCAACGAATACCGCCTGCAGCCCTGGACACGCGAAGCCCAGGAGTTCCTCGTCGAGCAGATGAACGAGTTCTTCTTCGGCACCGGCGGCGAACTCCCCAAGAAATACGTAGCCCCCTCGCACTAGGATCCTGCAAGGCCAGGGTTGGCGAAGAACCAAGCGCTCCCTTGATGTAGACTAAGGGAACCCCTGCCGTTGGCACCTCAAGGTGCGAGCGGCAATCGTAGCAAGTCGGGACGTGGCTCAGCCTGGTAGAGCGCACCCTTGGGGTGGGTGAGGTCGCAAGTTCGAATCTTGTCGTCCCGACCATTTACTCTCTTCACCGCATTCCCGTCTTCACAGCCTGTAGAATCGCTGTGTCTCTCGATCCCTGAGGGAAGCGGAGGGAACGTTGCCCCAATACATTGACTCGCCAGCGCCATTTCGAGTGGGCAAAAAGCCCCGCAGGCTCTTTATCCTCGCCGCAATATTGCTCGTCATCCTCATCTTTGGCCGGACAGCGTTGTCAGAATGGGTCGATCTCCTATGGTTCCAGTCGCTCGGTTATGGAAGCGTCCTCTGGAAGACCTTGGGTCTCGAGACAGGTGTCTTTCTAGTCTCCACCGTCGTCACGTTTGTTCTCCTGTACGGTGCCTTCTACGTGATGAGGAGGTCTCATCAGGCCGACCTCCCGAGTACTCATTCCATCGTGATTGGTGGCCGGCCCGTGAGCCTGCCCGTCGCTCCCGCGCTGCGCATCATTTCATTCGGCGTATCGCTTGTGGTTGCCTTCCTGACCGGTTCGACGATGATGGCCCAGTGGCCAACCCTCGCGTTATTCCTTTACGCGCCGCATGCAGCCGGCAGCGTCACCGACCCAATCTTCGGTAAGCCCCTCAACTTATTTCTCTTCACCTTGCCCGCGTTGCAGGTCCTCACGAGTTGGCTCCTGACATTGGCGATCGCCATGTGCGCCGTGGCGTTGCTCTTCCTCTTCATCACGAGTGGCGCCCGCAGCCTCGAGAACCGCCGCATCACCTATGCCCCGTCGCCCTGGCGCGGCCTCTCGCTGACCGCCTCATTTCTCTTGCTTGTCCTTGCCATGACGGTCTACATCGACCGATACCAGTTACTGCTCGAACATCACACCCTCTTCGACGGCATCAATTACACCGACGCGCACATCACTGTTCACGGATTGCTGATCGTCAGCATCGCTCTGATCCTTGGTGCGGTGATCGCGGCGGTCAACGCCGCGCGACGATCACGCGGAGTATGGATCGTCGCTGCCGTCACTCCGGCTGTGCTCACTTACATTGCGGTGAGCCTCATCGGCTGGTATGTCGCCACCTTCATCGTCAAGCCGAATGAGCTCGTACGTGAAGAGCCCTATATCGCCCACAATATCGGGATGACCCGACAGGCCTACGGCCTCGACCGGTTTTCGCGAAGCGAATTCCCCGCCGAAACAACCGTGGATGCAACCGACCCGTCGCACAATCAGCCGACCCTGCAAAACATCCGGCTATGGGACTGGCGTGCGCTACAGGACACACTGCGCCAGGTGCAGGAGATCCGCACCTACTATGACTTCCCCAACATCGATATCGATCGCTACGACCTCAACGGAACGACGCGCGAAGTGATGCTGGCACAACGCGAACTGAACATCGATAAGCTCCCGGTCAGCAGCCGCAACTGGATCAACGAGAAGCTGATCTACACCCACGGCTATGGCATAACGATGAACCCGGTGAATGGCTTCACCCCGGAAGGTTTACCCATCCTGCTGCTAAGCAACATGCCGGTCCAGAGTATCGTTCCCGGGCTCAGTGTGACGCGCCCGGAGTTCTACTTCGGCGTGATGACCAACACCGATGTCTACGTGAAGACCAAGCAGCAGGAGTTCAATTACCCGCAAGGCCAGAGCAATAATCTGACGTCCTACCAGGGGACCGGTGGAATCCCACTCGGCAGCTTTGCGAAGCGCGTGATGCTTGCAGCGGACCGCGGAGATCTCGGGACGTTACCCTTCAGCGACGATGTGAATGCTGATAGTCGACTACTGATGCGCCGCAATATTCGTGAGCGCGTCGCGGCGCTCGCGCCCTTCCTTATCTTCGATCAGGACCCCTACGTCGTGGTAGGCGCCGATGGCAGGCTCTCCTGGATCATGGATGCGTTTACCGTCTCGGACAGCTATCCCTATTCGACCCACTATAACCTCGGCGACAACTCGATCAACTACATGCGCAACAGTGTCAAGGTAGTGGTCGACGCCTACAACGGGACAACAACGTTCTACGTCTTCGACACGAAAGATCCAGTCCTCTCGGCCTACCGGCGCATCTTTCCGAGTCTCTTCCGGGATGCCTCCGCAATGCCGGCGGATCTGCATCGGCATGTGCGCTACCCCGAGGACCTGTTTAGCATGCAGTCCGAGGTCTACGGCCTGTATCACATGACCAATCCCGAGGTGTTCTTCAACCGCGAGGACCTATGGACCGTCGCCACCGAGACAGGTACGGATGCCGACGGTCAGCAGGCAGTTCAGCCGATGAAGCCTAACTTCGTGCTCATGAAGCTTCCCGGCGGAGCACACGAAGAGTTCGTCGAAATTCTCCCCTTCACCCCGGCCAATCGCAACAATTTGATCGGCTGGATCGCGGGACGTTGTGACGGCGCGAATTACGGAAATGCCGTGGTCTACGATTTCCCGAAGACACGACTGATCGATGGCCCGCAACAGATAGAGGCGCGCATCGACCAGAACGCGCAGCTCTCTGGGCAACTGACTCTGTGGAACCAGCAAGGATCGCACGTCCTGCGCGGGAGCCTGCTGGTCATCCCGTCGGGGCGCGCCCTCTTATATGCCGGGCCGATTTATCTGCAGGCTCAGCAGAGTCCAATGCCAGAGCTGCGACTCGTTGTCCTCGCGCTCCAGGATAAGCTCGCCTACGGTACGACCTTCGAAGCGGCCCTCTCAGCACTCTTCGAAGGACAAGCCTCTTCGCTGAATGCGACGGATGCTTCACAACCTGCTCCCGCCGCCGCCATCACGCAGAGTTCCGCTCAGCCCACGACCAACGTCGACGCACTCATCCACGAGGCCAGCCATGACTTCGACGACTACCAGCGTCTGACAGCTGCCGGTAAGCTCGGCGAAGCAGGACAAAAGCTAGACGCCTTGAAGGCTGTACTCGGCAAACTAAACTCGCACGGCAAGTAGATTCACGTGCCAGATTAGTTCGCAGTTGTCATCATGTTTGACGGTGCGCTAATGACCTAGATGTTTGTCGAAGAATGCTGTGATCTCGCCGAACGCTTCCCTGGTCTCGGGGACGCGATCGTCTAACTGATACTGTGCGTGCGACTCACCCTCAAAGACCTCAAGCTGCGCCTCTACGCCTGCCTCGCGCAGCTTCCGGTGAACGCGTACCGTGTTGCTCAGCAGCAGGTCGCGCGTTCCCGTCGTGAGAATCGCTGGCGGAAATCCATGCATGTCTCCGTACACCGGAGAAAGCATCGGGTCGCGTAAATCATGGCCGTGCGCGTAGACGAGCGTCGCAGCATGACAGAATCCATCCCGCGATACCAGCACGTTGTCAACCATGTCGTTCGTGTAGAAACTGTCGCCCGTCTTCGTCACATCTGCCATCGGCGTACCTGGAGCAATTGCGCCAGGCATCGGCAGGCCTGCCTGCTTCGCCGCAACATCATCTCAAGCACCAACGCACCACCAGCCGAGGTGCCGAAGACCGCCACGTTCTTCGGGTTGTTATGCTTAATCAGCGACTGATAGACCGTCATGGACCTGCGCGGTGCGCGCATCGGTGTCTTCCGCCAATATATCGACACTCCCACAACGGACCCCGAGATCAAAGCCGTCACAAATCAGGCTCTCCGCACGCTGCAGCAGGAGGGTGCAATTTTGGTCGATCCCTTCTCCCTGCCCGAGTACAAGGCACTCATAAAGAATCTGTGGTGTGGGGACTTCGAGGCTGACCTCAATGCTTACCTTGCCCAGCATCCGAATGCGCCCTACCACGACCTCGCCTCGATCGTTGCCTCTGGACTCTATCTGCCCTACATCCAGGATGAGATCCGCGGTGCCATCGCGCCACCAAAAGCCGATGACCGACGCTTCCCCTGCCCCGACGTTTACCATGACGCTCCGAAAATTGCGTTTCGCAATGCTCTCCTCGCGGCCATGGCCAAAAGCCATCTCGATGCAATCGTCTATCCCACCTGGAGCAATCCGCCGCGCAAGGTCAACGACATGAAGAGTCCCGCGGGAGATAACAGCCAGGTACTCTCGCCACAGACCGGCTTCCCCGCCATCACTGTTCCGATGGGCTTCACCCACGGAGACCTGCCGGCTGGACTCACTTTTCTGGGCCCAAACTTCAGCGAAGGTACGCTGATCCGTTACGCTTATGACTTTGAGCAGACGATCAAACAACGGAAAGATCCGCCGCTGTTTCCCGCTCTGCCTTAGTC
>DHWW01000264.1 GCA_002413385.1 Granulicella sp. UBA5172 | reverse complement strand
CTGACCTTCGACGACGGCCCCGATCCCGTAGATACGCCCAGGCTGCTCGACATGCTTCGCGAGAAAGGTGTGAAAGCGACCTTCTTTGTGATTGGAAAGCGCGCTGAGCAGTATCCGGAGATCGTGCGTCGCGCCTGGGAAGAAGGCCACCTGATAGCAAATCACACTTGGTCGCATCCCAACTTGTTCTGTTTCCTCACACCGAGGCGTTTGCGAACCGAGATCGAGCTTGGCACAGAGAGCATCCGCTGTAGCTGTGGCTATCGAACCCACTATTTCCGCTCGCCGGTTGGCCTGCGTCATGCCCTCGTGGGCCCCTACCTCAAGCAGGCGGGATTGGAGTTCATCTCATGGCGGATACGCTCGTATGATACGGTCATTGTGAATCCCNNCCCGATGTCATGCTTGATGCGTTGCCTGGCATCATCGACGAGTTAAGGAACCGGGGATTCGGATTCGTTCTTGTTGGCTCCCGTGAGGATCAATGAAAATCTGTGCGATCATCCCCGCATTCAACGAAGCCTCATACATCGCCAGGATAGTTGAGGAAACCAGAGAATATATCGAAACCGTCATCGTAATTGACGATGGCTCAGAAGACAGAACAGCTCGGATTGCACAGGCCGCCGGAGCTACCTGCCTGGGATCACCGGTGAATCGCGGCAAATCCTCGGCTCTCCGTATGGGTATCGATTTTGCTCGCGCCAACGACTTCACACACGTAATCACTCTGGATGGCGATGGTCAGCATCTTCCGCAGGATATTCCTGCAATGCTTCGCGTGGCCGAAGAGACCAAAGCGGATCTCGTGATTGGCGCACGCCCCTTCTCGCGCGATTTGATGCCCCGCTCGCGGTATTACTCCAATACCATCGGCAGTCGGCTGGCATCGGCCCTTATCGGTTGTGAAGTCAAGGACAGCCAAAGTGGATTCCGGCTCTTTCGAATCGACAAATTTTCCGAGATCAAACTGCGCAGCCGACGCTACGAAATTGAGATGGAAGTCCTCATTAAGATGGCCCGGTACGGCTGTACCATCGCACACTCCCCCATCCATATGGTCTACTTCAATGACGATGCGCACTCCAAACTGAGGCCCATACGCGACACGACGCGAACATGCCTGTGGTCGCTCGCATACCGCTACCTGGGAGCATGACATGATCCTGCGACGCAGCCTATGCTGGCTCTTAGCGAGCTCAATCTCTCCGGCTATCTTGACGGCACAGTCCGACGATCTGCTGGCGCGCATTTGGACCGCCGAACAGCAAGCTCAAGCAACGTTCACCACCGCCTGTGGAACTGTGACTGAGGTCCGTATCTCCAAGTTGATGGTGAAACCCCTTGTGCTCCACGGCAAGTTTTGCGCCGAAGGAACCAATCGTTTCATGCTCGAATACGCTGAACCGAATCCCATGCGCATTCGATTGAACGATAGCTATCTCAACGTCAAGATAGATGGCGGCAAAACGCAGGTTATGGATATAGGGAACGACGTTCACCGCGTCCAGTCCTCTTTCAGCGGACAGAATTCCTTTGAAACTCTGAAGAAGGACTTCACCGTCACCGCTCAGGAGGACAGGCTGGATTTTGAAATGAAGCTCATTCCTCGCTCGGAGAACCTGCGCCGCAGATTCAATTACCTGGTGGTGAAGCTGAACAAACGGGACTTTCTGCCTCGGTCGCTGGAGGTGGATAGCAAGAGCGGTGTGAACAGTGTCTTTACCTTTGACATCACCTCCAAGAACATAAAGCTTCCAGAAGACACCTTCGAGGTACTCAAGACAAAATGATGAATCGAAGCGAAATTGAACTCATGATTCCTCATCGTGCTCCATTCCTGTTGCTCGATAGGGTGGAAGAGTTGGTGCCGGGAACTCATTGTGTTGCTGTGATGTTGGTTGATCCGGAAAACGCGGTCTTTTCAGGGCACTTTCCTGGCCGGCCCATACTGCCGGGCGTTCTTATGATCGAAGCTGTGGGGCAGACAGCAGCTGTGATGATGGCGGCCGCAGCTGCTCAGGGATCTATCGACAGGGCTCTGCTTGCGGCCGTCAATCGCTTCAAGTTTTTCAAGCCCGTGACTCCGGGACAGGACCTTCGCATTCAAACCACGAAGCTGACCGAGGTTGGATCGATGGCATACATCGGAGGCACCGTGTTTGCCAATGGAATCATCGTAGCGAGCGGAGAGTTATCAGTGATGTGTGCGTGACGAAGCCGAATCAGAGAAGGCCCACTTGGTGATGCAAAAAATCACAACTCGCCTAAGGGAGGTCACGACCGCATTGTTCACGGAGCGGCTTGATCCTGGCCGTGCGGCTGCTGCTGTGTTCCTGGGTATATTCATCGGCATTGTGCCAATATATGGCTTTCAGACGCTAGCGGCGGTCGCCCTGGCACTGATCTTCAGACTTAACAAGCCGCTCATCCTGGCCAGTACCTTCATCAACAATCCATTTCTCCAGCCAGTGCTCGTCATCTCGTCCGTAGAGATAGGATTCTTTCTGCGCCGCGGTTCCTACCATCCGTTCAAGTTTTCCGAACTGACCGGCGCGCACATGAGAGACGACCTTTTATCGTGGTTCTTAGGGAGCCTGGTTCTGGGTGTCCTTGTCGGCGGCGTTGGTGCTTTCATTACTGCGGTTGTGGTCCATTTGAAATCTCCTACGAATGCAGGAATACGGGATCGCCTGCGCCTGGTGAACCAGGCCTTTGCTCAGAGCGCCAACTCTGATCGCTACTTCGTCTGGTGGAAGCTGCGGCTTGATCGGATATTCGGAATGCTCGCGGCCGAGGACCTGGGATCGGGAACGGTCGTCGATCTCGGATGCGGCTGTGGCTACAGCATGGCTCTCTGTAATACAGCCTTTGGCGAGCACAAACGACGCCTGGTTGGTTGCGACTTGAATGCGCGTAGGATCGCAGTCGCTCGCCAGGCGCTCAGCTCCCTAAACGCAGAGGTAAGCGTTGAGGACGTACGCCATTTCGAGCTTCCCTCAGCCGGATTGATTCTCATCCTCGATGTATTGCAGTATCTTCCTGCTGACGAGCAACTGGCCTTGTTGAAACGGTGCTGTTCGGCGCTCGATCCCCAGGGAAGATTGATTTTTAGGGCTCATGATCGTGAGCGTGGCATTTGGTCCAGCATCACACTCGCATCGGACCGGCTTCTGTTCTCTTGCCAGCGCGCGGGCACACGGCCGTTGATCCTCTCAGCTCCGGAGTACCGGCGCGTATTGGAGGACGCTGGAATGCAGGTTGAAACTCGCCGCTTCCGCAACCGGCTGCCTTTAGCTCATATCCTCTTCATTGCTAAAAGGCCATTTGCAGAGACCGCGCCGTGATGGTCCGTCTCATGCGCCGGATGGGCCACCTCGTAATTAATCATCCAGGAATAGTGGCTGGCCTTTCCCTGTGCCTGACGCTGTTCCTCTATGCCGACATTCACAACTTGCGTACGGGAACCGACCTGACAGACATGTTCGGGAATCGCGACCCGCAATGGCGGGCCGCAAGCCAGATCGGGAAAGAGTTGGGCTATGGCAATCAACTCTTTGTCCTTATCGAGGCTCCGAAGGGTGATGCGGACAACTCTGGCGACATGGAAGGTATGGCCGATCAGCTAACCTCCCAAATGGCTGCCAGTGGGCTCTTCAAACAGGAGCGCTCTGGATTGCAGGAAGAAGAGCTGCTCAACTTCGTACGATTTTATTCCTGGAACTTTCCATCGTTCACCCTGCCTGAGCAAGCCGGTGAACTAGACCAACGACTCGATCCGCAACAGATTCATAAGAACGTGCGCCAGTCCGCTACAGAGATGGTGACGCCGTTCTCATCTATGGGAGCTGATTATTTTGTCGCCGATCCCCTCGGCCTGATGAATGTAGCAGCCGACAAGAGTCAGGGCTTCTCACAGTTCGCCGGCTTCGACCTGAACTGGGGATCTGGCAACCGGTTCTTCAGCAAGGATCACAAGGTTCTGCTGATACTTGCTGAGCCTTGCGAATCAGCTGTGGACTACAAATTCTCCGGACAAGTCGTGCAATGGACTCGTGACCACATTGCGTCAATCAGCGCCGAACCTTCCTTCCGGAACTCCGGTATACGGGCTACACAGGCCGGGGCTTACGTTTATGCAGAGCAGGATCACAAGTTCATCGAACGGAACATTCGCCTCGTCTCTCTGATTTCGATCATAGGCAATCTGACGTTGTGCCTGTTTGTCTATCCCAATATTTCGATGCTGCTCTTGTCGCTTCTTCCCGCCAGCCTGGGAATTCTCTGCACTACGGGGATTGCGAGCTACTATCCAGGGGAAGTGAATCTCATCAGTCTTTCCTTCGTTGCGATCCTGGCCGGACTGGGAGATGACCAGGTTGTTCATTTCTTTAATCGGATACCGCAGGAGTGGGCCAAAGGTGGGACATACAACGAGGCCCTGCTTCGTACCTTTGAAACTACCGGGCTGAGCGTGGTCCTCTGCATTTGTACGGCGGCCACAGCGACGGCAGCACTTGCTACCTCTGAATTCAAAGCGCTGGCGGAGTTTGGGTTCATCCTGACTGTTGGCATGTTTATGATGATGTTCCATACCCTGCTGACCGTTCCCGCGCTGATGCAGCTCTGGGGGCGTATCGTCAAGCCGGTCGCGCCCAAGGAGGTCACATTCCGATTTCTACCGTTCCTGGCGCACAAGGTTGTTGACTTTGTGGGCAAGCACGCTCGTCTGGTCGTCGCCAGTTCAGCGGGATTGTTTCTGGTATCGATTCTGTTGCTGCCCTCCATCAGGCTGGGCGGAAGTTTCGACATTACAGGGGGTGCGGACGACGCCGCCGGTATCGCGCAAAACCGTCTCTCCACAGAATTCGGCATCGAGGGCAATCCCAGTCTATTCTTGATTACCGGCAGCCAGGAGGATGTACTGCGCAGGGCTGAACAACTGACTGCCGGCCTCGAAACCTATCGTCAGCGGGGAATAGTCAAATCCATCTTCTCTCCCACAAGTCTGCTCCCTTCGGTCTATATACAAAAACAACGAGCTGCCTTGTTGTCGAAGATTGACCTGAATGAATCTGCTCGCGCCCTGGAGGCATCGCTGAATGAAGATGGGCTTCAAGTTGCACCCCACCTTCCCTACATCGAGCAGCTGCAAAAACTGGCTCACGGCCCGGACCCGATCACCTTGGAAACGGCAACGAAATACTTACCTGCAGGACTGCTCGACAACAGCATCCGCAGGACGAAGGATGGCAGTTATGTTGGAGCTGTCGCCTATTATGCCGCAGATCCCAATGCCACCCAGCTGATTCCCGATCCCGTTCTTGCGTCGTGGCGAGATCAATATGGCCCGTTTGTGGATTTCTCATTTAACAAGATCAACCGCGACATGCAAAGCCGCATCCTTCATGACAGCCGCAGAGCTTTGGTGTGGACGGCGGCGGGCATCATGCTGCTCGTCTATCTCACGTTCCGCAACCTGCGCGTATCCCTGCTCGTGTTGATGCCGATCTGCTTCGCCATCATCGTAACGTTCGGCCTCTTAAGGTTGGCCGGGCACCCCTTTACGTTCATGTCCATTACTGCGATTCCCCTCATCATCGGCATTGGAATTGATAATGGCATCCACTTGATCCGTCGCTACCGGGAGAGTGCGGAGAGCAGCATTCTCGTCGTTGCAAAGGCCTCGGGTGCGGCGCTGATTCAGTCGAATCTCACGACAATCATCGGTTTCGGTGCACTCATGGCCGCGACCTTTAAACCGCTCGCAGAGTTGGGGCTGGTCACATCTGTCGGTGTTGCCCTTGCACTGGTTGGCGGTCTCTGCCTGATTCCTGCTGTGATTGTTTTGGAGGAAGCGAAGCGCGACAAAAGCAACCCCAGGGGAGTCAGATCCTGAAGAGGCCACGCAGATAGCGCCAATTTACGCTTCTCAAGCGTTGTATTATAGGTAGAGTTTAGCTCTCTTCGGTCGTGCGTTGTTGCCAGTGAACCGTCAATCGATGCCACATTTTTGTACCCTCGTTTCAATCGCTATGGCACACATGTAATGACGAAGGTGCCTTTGATCCAAATTTCGCAGCCCGTCTTACGATCGGCAAGTTCAAAGTGGGTTTCCACTTTTTTATTGCTTCCCGGTTTCATGCTCTTGCCCGCGATAGCGCAGGTTGGTTTGCCTAGGGCTGCCATCTCGATTCCAACAGATCAGCCCCTTGCTGCAGGCCTTCGGTCTGTCAAACAGTGCGCAATCAATAACGAGTGGATAGTACTGCCGCCCATCCCTTTTCAGTTCGGCGCAGACGGAAACACCGGCAGCTCCCTGGAAGAGCAGGCGCAAGCGATCAAGAGCGTTCCCAAGGGCTCCGACCTCTGGCTACACGCAGTGACCAATGGCGATTCTCTTACCGGCAGGGAGACGGAAAAACAGCTGACTGACCGCGTTGATGCGCTGCTGCACTCGATGCCTCTCGCGCTTCCCGCCGTTCGTGGACTAATCGTGGATGTCAACGAGCCACCGACAGTCCCCGATCTCTACACTTTCGAGTTATTGCGCCTTGCGCTAACTGCGAAATCCAGTAACCCGGGCTTGAAACTCGCATTCGTATTCCAACCAGGATTTATAGACCGACACGGAGACCTCGTAAAGCGGCTTGCCCTCTATGCCGACCTGCTGGGCATAACCTACACGCAGGACTGGCATAAGGATGCGACATGGATTGCCGAACAGGCGCTCAATAAGCCCCTCATCCTCAAGTTGGGCTCCGATGCCTCCGCGACAGAGACGTCCTCTTTGACAGCCGAGCTCGCGGCCTCCGGCACATCCGTCGAAATTGTGTGGTCGCAACCCGCGAGCGCCACGGCCGCAGAGAAAGCGTGCGACGTGAGCAGCTTCATGAAACACGTCATTCCAAACAACATGCTTCGCGTGACCTCGTCATACGCGTCGTTCAAGTTCACTGTCGATGGCAAAGAAAGCGATGAGTCCTGGTTGTTCGGAAGCGGACAGTCGCCAGACCTCGCAATGGTGGTGCATGTAAACGCAGACCTAAATCACCCCAGGCAAGTAACTCTCACTGGCAATGCTGCACTGCATTACGACACCCAATGGTTTGACCCTGCTACGGGCATTCAGATTCCCGCAAACCAACCAACCGTAATAGCCGGCAATTGGACGCAAACATTTGCTTGTACTAGCAAATATGTTGTGATTTCGTTCCACAAACAGGGGAATACGGATTCGACGGTCTACAACTCGGTGGAAGTTAAGAGCGGAGTCGACCTCAGCGTAGAAGAGATTATTGCCCGTTGGCAGCAGTACCGTGAAGCGCAGAGACAGAAATTGGAAAATTATGTGACGTCCAGCTTCATGAACCTGCACTTCGAGAGTACCAACGTGGTCTCTGCCTTTGATGTCTCCATGCAGATCAAACGGTTCTATGATCGCGCGGGGCAGACGGAACTCGCTCAAACGGCGCTGTACGTCAACGGCGTTAAATTCAATAACAAATACGAGTTTCCTCTGCCCCAGCTCGAACCGGAAAAGGTGCTTACCCCGCCCCTTGAGTTGAAGCTCAACGAACGCTACGCCTACAAGCTTTTGGGGACAGAGAAGGTCAACGGTGCGCTGTGCTTTGTGGTGAGCGTCCAACCGAAGGTCTCGGATATCACTCTTTACAGTGGAAAAATCTGGATTGACGGCACCACATTTCGTGAAGTGAAGCAGACTCTGAGTCAACGCGGCGATCAGAGCAACATCGTGGCTAACGTCGAAACCCAGAACTACGCGTTGGTGCCGGATGGCAAGGGGAGTCAGTTCAATCTGCTGCGTTCGATCTCCGAACAACAGACATTGAATGCGGCGGGACGAGACTTTCTCCTGCAAAGAACCATTCAATTTACCGACTACGAGATCAACACTTCACAGTTCAATAGCTCTCTTGCTGCCGAACACAACTCACAAGACCCGATGTATCGCGATACCGACAATGGATTGCGCACCCTCAAAATACAAGGCGGCGAGCGCGTCCTGGAGGAGAATACGCAGAAGCGCATTTCGTCCATCGTGGGCGGGGCTATGTATGAAGGCACATTCAACTTTCCCATTCCCATCGCAGGCCTCAGCATCGCCGACTTCGACTATCGGCACACGGGCGCACAGCTTTCCACGTTTTACGCAGGCGTCCTTCTGGCTACTGACCTCTCAAAGCAGTACGGCACAAAGTACCGGCTAAGTGGAGACCTGGCCCTCTCCGCTATTCCCGGTGAAGACCGCCTCTACACCGGCAACACGGAAGCTACTGGAGCGGAGATCTGGTCATGGGCTGAGGATATCGGGGTACGAACCACATGGTTGGCCACTACTCATCTCAGCCTGACAGCCACCGGATATCTCGAATACGACCTATACCACGCAACCAGCGATACCTCCAGCCAATATGTTGTGCCACGCAGTGGTATAGCCGTAATTCCGGGGGCGCAGATAAGGTTCACCGATAAAGGGTACACCTTCACTGCGGATGGAAGTAGAGGCCAACGCATCGGCTGGAAACAGTTCGGATGCACGGTCTCCTCTCTGCAGTTGACCGGATGTTCTCCGGCACAACCGCTGGAAAGCGGCTACACACTCTACGACGGCGACCTCAACAAGGATTACTACTTCAAGAAATTCACCAAGGGTGGGTGGGACCTCTCCTACTATGGTGGCAACCAACTGGATCGCTTTTCGCGCTATTTCCCTTCCATATTCTCGCAACCGAACGTTCACGGCATCCCCACCGGGACGGATTCCTTTGACGCCATCGCAATGGTGAACGCGCACTACGGTTTCAATGTAATGGATATGATCAAATTCGATCTTATGTATAACTATGCGCGCGCGCGCAATGAAGAGGAATCGAGTCATTTCCGCAAGTTTGATGGCCTGGAGACGCACATCAACACACCTGGCCCCTTCGGTACATTGATGCAAAGCACTGTCTCCTATGCGTTGGACGGCAACATTGATAGGTACAACTCCCGCTGGGGAGTTCTCTTTATGGTATTCAAGCCGCTGCACTAAACCAGCTACGGACGGGCATGAAAAGTTGAGTATGAGGACTGCACTTATAACCGGCGCATCTGGAGTGCTGGGCGCTGCCATCGCACAAGCCTTGGCTGGAGCGGGGTTTCGCATAGCTGCACACTACCATCATGCGAAAGACTCCGCCGACAGGCTGGTGGAGAGCATCCACGCCGCTGGTGGACAAGCGCTCGCCGTGGAAGGCGATCTATCCAGCCGTGACAGCGTGTCGCCGCTATTCGAACGCATCGAACAGCACTTCGGCCC
>DHWW01000187.1:17185-26602 GCA_002413385.1 Granulicella sp. UBA5172 | reverse complement strand
GTCATCGAGCTCAAGCGCGGCGCACAGCACGAGATCGTCCTCAACCAGCTCTACAAGCACACCTCCATGCAGGAGAGCTTCTCCATGATCTTCCTGGCCGTCCACAACGGCCAGCCCAAGGAGCTCCCGCTCGACAAGGCCATCCACGCCTTCATCGATCACCGCATCGACGTCGTCCGCCGCCGCACCGCCTTCCTCCTCAACAAGGCCCGCGAGCGCGAACACGTCCTGCTCGGCTACCAGATCGCCCTCGACCACCTGGACACGGTCATCAAGATCATTCGCCAGTCGTCCAGCCGCGCCGACGCCCGCGAAAACCTCTTCAACTACTTCAGCAACCGCCGCATCAAGCTCAACGGCACCGAACTAGCCGGCGTCACCCTCGACCCCACCAAGTACTCCATCGATCTCCTCGGCGGCAGCGTCAGCGCGCAACTCGCGAACAACTCCGCCGGCACGCTCATCCTCAGCTATCGCCAGATCGACGCGATCTTGGAACTCCAGCTCTACCGCCTCACCCAGCTCTCCATCGACGAGCTCCTCAACGAACTCCGCACGATCCGCGACAACATCGNNTCTCGTCGCGCAACTCATCATCGACAGCACCCACGCCTACCTCCTCTGCTTCACCAACTCCGGCCGCATCTACTGGCTCAAGGTCTACGAGATCCCCGACATCGGCGCCGCCGGCAAGGGCAAAGCCATGGCCTCGCTCGTCGACCTCCAGCCCGGCGAAAAAGTCGTCACCATCCTCGCCGTCCGCGACCTCAACGAAGAGTCCAAGTACGTCCTCTTCGCCACCCGCAACGGCACCGTGAAGAAGACCGCTCTCAAGGACTTCTCCAACGTCATGGCCCGCGGCATCATCGCCATCGGCATCGACAAGGACGACGAGCTCATCACCGCCCGCATCACCGACGGCGAGCAGGTCATCTTCCTCGCCACCCACGACGGCATGGCCATCCGCTTCAACGAGCAGGATCTCCGCCCCATGGGCCGCCCGGCCTTCGGCAACCGCGGCATCTCGCTCCACAAGAGCGACTACGTCATCGGCGCCGCCGTCACCCCCTCCAACGAAGCGCGCAACAAAACCCGCCTCGCTCTCGCCGCCGCCCACGGCCTCAAGGACCAGGTCGAAGCCGTCCTCGACGAAGCCGGTGAGTCCGTCGCCGCCGCTCCCCTCGAACTAGCCGAGCCCCGGCGAACTCGCCGCCCCCGAGCTCTCCCCNNGGTCTCGTGGGCTCGGAGATGTGTATAAGAGATCATCAACATGCGAGCCACCCCCAAAATCGGCAAAGTCACCAGCATCCAGCTCGTCGACGACACCACCGAGATGATGGTCATCAGCCAATTCGGCAAGATCATCCGCATCGACACCAAGACCGTCCGCGCCGCCGGCCGAGCCACGATGGGCGTCAAGCTCCTCGACCTCGAAAACAGACGACAAGGTAGCCAGCGCCACCATCATCCCCCCAGAAGACCCCAAGCTCCCCACCGAGAACGGCGCCCTACTCCAATAGCCGCCGCCGTCCTTGGCCCTTGCTTCTGAGATAGGTCAGGGCTTTAGCCCTGACAATCAAACGATCATCAATTAAATAGAGAAGGGCGCGAGCTTCAGCTCGCGCCCTTCTTTCGTTGCTTAACCCTCTATCGTGATGCTGCCTTGAGATAATCCAACCTTTTGGACAGTTCCATCGCTAACTGAACCGAGCCTACTCTTGAGAAGTGCAAACCTCTCTATAAAAACCGTAGTATCGACACTAACCTCGTCAAAGTAATCAACAAGACGTCGCTGTGATACCTTGAATTTCTTAGTCATGGGCGGCAACTTACCAACACCATTCTTGGGCTTCGAGAACCGAGTTGCGGAAACGCTTAAGCTCGGGCTCAATTCCATCTACAGCCACAATAACTCCTGAAGCTGCTTCACTGGTAGGTAGATTTAATTCAGTGGTTTGTCGATAGTATGCTTCGATCAATTCGCACCCTCGAAACAAGTGATATTTGGCGTTTGCCATCTCTCCTCTAGACTTTTGCAGAAAAGCATCGATATCAGATGAATAAATATTTACGAGTCGCGCCATGTCGGCGGCATTAGTTATATTTCCGCCTCCAATAGAAGTAACTCGTTCTTGAGTGGCCTTCGTAAGTTCCTCTAAGTTCGAGCCGATTTTCGCTACCGATGCTGAAGCAGTGACCACCTCCTGATTACCTATAAGCATAAAATCGAGTAGACCCAACTGCTCTATCGAATCATCGTTCGGTACTAGAAGTGGATTATCCACTGTCGTCTCACTGCTAACATCTGAGGAGTGCGTCATGACTTGGGCGACTTGCGAAACGTGCGCTGATATAGGAGTTTTCCAACAGGTCATAGCGTCATCCCACTCATCGTTCACTAGCAGCAGTAAATGAGCTTTTAGATTCTTAAGAGCTTCATCTAGGTTCGGAAGCTCGTTATATAAAATGCCTTCCTTCTGAAGCTTTTTCTGGAATTGTTGAACTTTCTTGAGCTCATCGGGATCGATTTCAAACGGGTTGACTCCAAACGCCTGAAGGTAAAACAAGATTCTGATCTTGGTGGGATCTTTGTGATATGCATGTATCGCAAGATCGAACTCCTCCTCCGTACCCGACCCAGCACGCGGGGTCTTAGTGCCAAATTTCGCCCCCATAATTCCCAAGTAAATATCATATTTACCAATAGTCTGCGAATTGATCACATCCTGCCCATCTGTACCTACACCTGGAACAATATCTTCCTTCCAGGAAATGGGAGTCAAAACATAACTATGTGTGACCTTGAGCGTTTCACTAACCTCTTCGATTGCTTTCTCAGCCACCCCTCGAAGCTCGTTAAGATTCCCAGGACATGAAATGAACACAGCGATGTCGGTTATTTTGTTTGCCAAACGGAACTCCTAAATATTCATAAGTAAATTACATACTCGCCCGAAGCTATAAACTGACCGGGTGACCCGTTCATCGCGTTCTTTACGATGGGTGGGGTCGCGCAGGGTCGCGAATCGAGCCTACCACTTACCACTGGGCTTATTGCCCATATAATCGTCGTGCAACCACTGCGCTCCCGCTTCGATCACATTCGGCAAGGGATGCTTGCCCTTCCCATAACCGATCCCGTAGATCGTGTGATACAGGCCTTTTTGATCAAGCGTGCGCAGGATCTTGTAGGTTCCGTCAGCTTGAGGTATCTCAATATCGAGAATGAAGACGGAGTAGTCCACGTCATACGGTACCGCCGTTGTCGAGCTACTCGACGCGGCAGCAGCAGCCGCATTACCATTGCTATCCGCCACAGCCGCAGCGGAAGTTGAGTTGTTTGTATAGACGTAGGTCCCCGTGATAGGTCGCGGGAGTGGTGTGAATAAAGAACACAAGATCAGTCTTCGGCGCTGCTGAATAGCAAACGTCACCAAGGTCACTAAGCTTCTTCTCAATATCCTTGAGACTAGCTGGTGGTACACCGGAGTTTAGGTTGTTCAACCGATCCAGATAGGCGACAGAGAACGTAACTTTGCAGGTCTGAGGCGGCTTAGGCTTTGCCGACGCCGGACCCACACAAATGGCAAAAAGGGAACTCAGCAATACGATTCGCTTCAGGGTCACCGAACGACCTCCACAACTTGAATAGAATAGTTTGCCAAGTCTACTCCCGCCCCCCTCGTCATCCGGGAATAAATTGTTGGGCCGACGCCGGGTGCCCCATCCATGCCGCGCCCCTTGCGGCATGGGTGGGCTCCACTCTGCCGAAGGCCGGAGTGCAGCCCTCGAGCGCAGCGAAGGGCGCAACGACTGAATCGCCTTCCTCCGCACCGCCCACACCACAAGCGCCAACCCAAACCCTCGACCCACCCCGCGAAGCCCCCCGCCGTNNCGCAGCGAAGGGCGCAACGACCAACCTCCCCTCGCACAGCACCCCCTACGCCGCCTTGGTCTTCACAACCCAATTCCGGTTCTCATCCTGAGAAGCCACAATCCGCTCCTCGCGATTCATCTCCGCAGTCCAGGAAGTACGCGCAACAGCTTCTGCCGCCTCGCTCGGCAGCTTCGCCAGCGCGACATACAGCAAACGAACCACGCGATCAACGGTCGCCGTCACCGTCGCACCATTCTCCAGCCGCGAGTACTGTTCCACCGACACGCCAACGAACCCGGCAAAGTCCTTCGACGCCATCCGAAGTCTCTTCCTCAGAAAGCGCATCTCATCCCCACTGAGCGCCGCCCTCTTGGTTAGCAGCACCCGGGCAATCGCGTCCAGCAGCGCTGGCAACGACGGAATATCCGCCGACTGCAGCGCAGTCGCTCGATCCACGCGGTACGCCACGCCAATCAAGTACACGTTCGAAAGCCCCGCTCCCACGTAGTGGTACGGCTTCCTCTCGGTCGACATCCTGACGTCAACCTGCTGCGCTAAGACTTGCTCGGTCGCGCTCATGGATCTACCTCAAAACTTTGTGATGATCGTAATGATCTGCTCTTCTGTGTTCAGTGAAATCAACAGCACCAAATCATCGCCCTCAATGTCCTGACCGGCGAGTTTGTACTTCCAGTTGTGATGTTTATCGTCCCATTCCGGTTCAGCCGCCAGCGCCCATGCCCCTTCCAGCATGAAAAGCATGTCATCCTGTGAGACATTGCGGTAGCTACGGTCAAAGGCGGAGTGGGCGGACTCACGAAAGGTGCCATAGAGGACGATCCTCGTAACGGCTTGCCGCAGGTCCTCCCCGGCTAACGCCACGGGACGCGAACCGGAACTTGCGCTTACGTCAATATTAGACGCAGAACCGGGTCTCCGCGCAATACCTTTCTTTGAGAAAGGCAGAATCTTCGATTTCTCGTGATCCAATACNNCCGCCGGGTGCCCCATCCATGACGAGCTCTCTGCGGCATGGGTGGGATACCACTCTGCCGAAGAACCGGGCCCCCGGCGAGCGTTCTTTGCTCGCAGGGGTGGTAACGCCGGAGTGCAGCCCTCGAGCGTAGCGAAGGGCGCAACGACCATCCCGCCACGCTCTGCTATGATCGCCGCTCTGCATCTAATCCCTCTGCATCTAATCCCTCAGAGCGCCCATCCCCATGACCCTTCGCACGTCTCGTCTCCTCACCCTCGCCCCAGCGTCCATCGTTTCAGCGGCCATCATCTTCACAGCCATCGTCGCCCCCCGCCCCCATGCACGCCGAGCCCCCCGCACCGTGTGCGCTCCTCACTCCCCTCCAGATCAAGACCGTCCTCACCACGCCCGTCCTCGACGGCAAACCCGGCACCCCCAGCGACGGCACCACCGACTGCACCTGGCCCGACAGCAAGGGCGAAACTCGCCTCTACCTCTCGCTCAAAGAGCCCGGCATCGAATACAAATCCTTCCGCGACTCCATGCTGGCCACCGGCCGCCTCGTCCCCGTCTCCGGCCTCTCCGCCGACGCCTTCTACATCGCCAGCGCCGGCACCACTGCCGCCCTCTTCGTCCTCAAAGGAAAGCACCTCCCTGCTCATCACAGTCAACGGCGTCGGCTTCACCAAGGCCCAGAACGAATCCGCCGAGCGAACCCTCGCCACCGAAATCCTCCCCAAACTCTAANNTGCGCAGCCTGGAACGATGCTTAGTCCACCCTTTTGCAGCACGAAGCACGGCTGAATGCGCACTAAAACACCCGCCTCACTCCCGCTCCCCGCAACATTGTCCCCAAAAACCCGTCTAAACACACAGAGGTATCGAAATGCCGAGGCACACTGCACTCCTGTTCGCCATGGCCACTTTGTCCGCGACTGCCGCTGTTTCGCTCGCGCAGACCGCGTCCCCAGCGGATCCAAACATCCCTACCGTCAGCTCCCAGATCACCCAATCTCAACCCGCCCCCATCGTACGCACGCACGTAAGTACCTCTACGGACAACGATTACACCAAGCCCATCACCACAGGTCAGGTCATCGCCCCCGGTCAAGACACCGCCAGCGCGCAAGCTGCCTCTGGCATTTTTCTGCGCGTCGGCAAGAACAGCTCCGTCAACGCCATCAGCGTCACCCCTGAAAATACCGAGCTGCGCGTCGTCTACGGCGTAGCCAACATCAGCGTCCATGAACCGATCGCCCACTCTCAAATTCTCGTCGACCTCCCCGGTGGCCAAACCGCCCTCGTCAAGGACGGTTTCTACACCTTCAATGCCGACACCAACACCGTCCGTGTCCTCAAGGGTGAAGCCTTCGCCTACCCCGGCAGCAATCAGAAGTCCATCAAAATAAAGGAAGATCACGCAGTCATATTTGGCGGACCCCACATCACGGCCTTTGAATTCGATCCCTTCGAGGCTCGTGCCGACCTCATCCCATACGCCGCCCCTCCAGGTGGCCTGGCGGGGCCTGGCACGGCCAACTACTCGGGCGACTCCGGAGACTCCGGCTATGGCGGCTACCCTGGTTATGGCTTTGGTGCTTATGGATACCCCTACGGTGGTTATCCCTACTACGGCTTCGATGGCTTTTATGGCTACCCCTACAGCTTCTATCCCTTCGGCCTAGGCTTCTACGGTGGTGGCTTCTATGGTGGTGGCTTCTATGGAGGCGGATACTACGGGCACGGCGGCGAGCATCCTGGGCATGGCGGCAGGGGTCCACACGCCGGCGGCGGTGGGGGTGGCACCTTCCATGGCGGCGGAGGAGGCTTCCGCAGCGGCAGTGGGGGCAGCTTCCGCGGCGGCGGCGGCTTCGGTGGTGGGCATGCTGGTGGTGGCGGCTTTGGTGGTGGCGGTGGGCATGCTGGTGGCGGCGGTGGCGGACATCGGTAAGCTCCTCCCAGCAGGCTGGCTACTCCGGCGGCATGATCTTACATGTCGCCCGTTCCTGTTGGTGGCGAATACACGTCGCAGCGCGCAAGTAACCTCTCCTCTTCTTCACTCTTGATAACCTCCCGGGGAAACAGGAGCCAGCAGTCACAACGCGCACCCACCCGAATCATCCTTCTGTCCAGCTACAATCAGCCATCATGCGCATTGGTTTTTTTGGCGGCAGTTTTGACCCACCCCACCTCGGTCACCTGGCCGTAGCTCGCGCAGCTGCGCACGCCTTCTCTCTCGACCGCGTGCTCTTTGTTCCCACCGCGCACCAGCCGCTCAAACCCACCGGCGCGGCAGCCTCCTATCAAGAGCGTCTTGCCATGGTCTCGCTTCTCTGCAAGCTGCAGCCCGCAGACATCTCCCCGCACTTCGAGCCCTCCGCTCTTGACGCACCACTGCCAGACGGCGCGCCCAATTACACCGTCGACACGCTGACCCGCCTGCGAGATACGCTACCCTCCACGGACAGGCTCTTTGTCATCCTCGGCACAGACGCTTTCCTCGGGCTGCCGCGCTGGCGCTCACCCGATACACTCTTCACCCTGGCCGAGTGGATCATCGTCAGCCGCCCCAATGTATCGCCTCAAGAACTCGACACTCTCAAGCTCACCCCAGCACAGCGGCAGCGCATTCATCAGCTCCACGGCGTTTGTGAGCCGGCTACGGCTACCCAAATTCGTGCACTGCTGGCCGCTGGCTCCGACTGCTCCGACCTATTGTCTCCGTCGCTCCTCCAGTACATCCGTACGCACCATCTCTACGGAGCCTGAACCCTGTCCAGCAACCTGGCGCAAACAAGACATCACCGTTGCCCGCGCCTGCGCTACCATTGAGATTGCACAAGGAGCCCAATGGCAAGCACCAAGAAGCAACAAATTCAGCAACTCCTCGCCGCCGCAGCAGCAGCCTGTGAAGACAAGAAGGCGGAAGACATCCGCATCCTTGCACTCGATCCATCAGAGAGCGGGCTCACAGACTACTTCCTCATCTGCAACGGCATGAGCGATCGCCAGAACGTCGCCATCACCGACGAGATAGAGATCCGCCTCAAGCGCGACTTCGGCACGTATCCCAATTCGGTCGAAGGCCGCCGCCAGGGCGAGTGGGTTCTCATGGATTACGTCGACTTCATCGTCCACGTCTTCTCCGCCGAGAAGCGCGCCTACTACGGCCTCGAGCGCCTGCGTAAGTCCGCCACCGTTCTCAGCATCGCAGACCTCAACGCCGAAATCAAAGCCGCCATCACCGCTACCCGCAAGAAGCCAGCGACCAAGGCTCTGCCTCCTGCGGCAAAGAAAACCGTCGCTCAAAAAAAGGTGCCAGCGAAGAAGACAGCTACCGCCCCAAAGAAGATGCTTGCGAGCAAAAAGAAGTCGACGCCCGCAACGGCTTCGAAGAAGCCTTCCTCCCCGAAAAAGGCGACAAAAAAGGTCGCTGCAAAGAAGACAGCCAAGGTTACAAAGTCGAAGCTGAAGTAGCGATTCCGTTTTGGTACTCAGTATTCGGTAGAAATCGCCCCCGCAATACAAAAACGAAGGGCGGAGAGTCTTCTCTCCGCCCTTTTCGCTGATACGTTGTGCCTAGAACTTCAGCATCAGCTGGAATTCAGTGGTGCGCGGTCCGCCCTGATCAAACGTACCGGAGTTGCGTGTGAGGCGAAGGTTGTTGGCCTCTGTCATGGTGTTCGTGCTATTGATATAGCCAAGCGGACCGGCATCTGCCTGATTCAGCAGCGTTCCGCTCTGGACACCATAGTTGCTCATGTTGAAGGTGTTGTACATGGCGACACCGGGAACGATGCTGACGCCTTCACCCAGAAACTTCAACTTGATCGGGTAGTTCGCGTTGAAGTCAAAGGTGCGGAATGCAGGATTGTCCATCGGACGATTATCGGGCTGCAGAGCGATGGGCTGCTGCACGCCACCAAGGGCGACGAGCTGGGCCTGGGTGAAGAGACCCGCAGCGATCAACGCCTGCCCTGCCGGTGTGGGTGTACCCGCNNTGCATATAGTATCCAGGGTTGGTTCCCGGGACGAGATCGCCACCCAGGCCATCACCGTTGACGTCGGTGATGAAGATCTGGGCTGTGCTTCCTGCAGTGTTGTCCAAGGTAAGCGACGTTGCAGACGCGGAGAAGAAGTGCGCCACCAGACCTACCTGCAGGCCATACTTCAGACCGACGCTGCCGCCGAAGCTGAGCTCATTGGTGTGATCCAACGGGCTACGACCCATGTACAGGTTGGGATTGTCGTTGTCCCACGGACGAGCGCCACTGAAGAACTGGTCGGAGGGGCTTCCGCCGGCGGTTGCGGTAACAATACGCGACAAGGTGTACGAGATCTGCAGGTTGCTGGTCTCGATACCCGGAACCGGATGCGCCTTCTGCTGTTGCAACACTACTTGCAGAGCATCGTAGCCAGAACGGCCCTGGGGTAGGATAAATAGCCCTTCACCCACATTCGAATTCGACCCGGCGAACGCCGCACCTGTCGCAGGCGCCAATCCATAGGCAGTCGCTGCGTTGCCACCAAGGTACACCGCACCGCTATCCAGACCATTCCCAGC
>DHWW01000187.1:0-17146 GCA_002413385.1 Granulicella sp. UBA5172 | reverse complement strand
CCGCCATTGATCTGGATGGAGTACGGGGCCAGATAAGGACCGCCATAGATGTTGTTTGCAAACAGACCGCCGCCCGTGCCGATGTAGCTGCTATTGGGCGTAAGGGCATTCTTGACCTTGGTCTGATATTCCGCCTTGATCGCGTTCAACTCTGGAGCGGCATGTGCGATGGACTCCGTTAGGATCGTCGAAACCGGCGTTCCATCCGGAGCGGCCGTAACGACTCCGAAGCCAGGCAGTGCAATACTTGACCCACCCGCGAACGCGAGGCCGTATGCAAAGTAGGGTCCATTGGCCTGGATGACCTCGGAACGTGCGTTGCCCGTGTTGTTGAATATGTCACTCTCGTAGTAAATGCCAGCGCCACCGCGAATGGACGTCTTGTGGTTGCCTGGGCTGACAACAAAGCCCAATTGCGGTCCGACGTCGCCATACGGTTGATGAGTGCGAACGCCCAGTCCCTGCTGGTACTGATCAAAGAGCGGTGTGTCGCCCGTGCAACCCGCGAACTGCATCGAAGGATCGACAGAGGAGCACAGGGGCGTCGGCAGATCCTGGTTGGCGCGGTCCGTGTCCACACTCCAGCGAAGACCCGCTGTAATGGTCAGATAGTCGGTGACCTTCCATGTGTCGCCAAGATAGGCCGCGAAGCGCCAGCTGAAGGCACCACCACCAGGCAGATTGAAACCAGGCCGTTCGGAGAAAAATCCGTTGCCATTACCAATGACATAGAGCGGGGAAAGGTAACCTTCAGTGGGATTATTTGGGCAAGGTGCCGCATCAGCGACATCGTTGCAGGGCACTTGGTTGGCGGCAGTAGCAGAGAGGACCGTATACAACGACGGGCCATAGAAGGCGGCAAAGCCGCCATTGAGGATACGGTTCATCTCGAAGCCGAACTTGATATTGTGAGAGCTTCTTGTGTACGTGCCGTCATAGCGGAACTGCTTGTCCGATTGATAAGTTCCCTGAGGGGCAAGGAAGTTCGGACCAGAATTCAAATCGCCAACCAGTGTGATCTGGTTGTCTGGGCCCGTCGAAGGGTTGTAAATGGAGTTTCCAAGAGCCGCCGTGCCGTCCACCAGCAGATTATGAAATTTCTCATAGCCAAACCGGAGGGAGTGGGTGAAGCGGCCAGAAATAAGGTCAGCGCCGCCCACGATCGCCGGTACATTATCACGGTTCTGGTAAATCTGGTAGGGGCCGTAGCCGAAGGTGGCGTCGTCAGAATTGACGCTGTACGCTCCTCGAACAAACATGTGGATGTTGTGCGGCGCGGAATAGTCCAGGCGCGCCATGCTGAAGGTGTCATGGAACGGTGCTGGCGTGTAGGGAAACTCAGTCTCTATAGCCTGGAAAAGTGGATTTGCGCCGGAAGCCACATCTTCTTCTGTCTGCTCGATACGCTCACCGCCACCAAAGAAGAACAACTTGTCCTTGAAGATCGGACCGCCAGCGTATCCACCAAACTGGTTACGCTGAAAGGGTGCCTGTAGGCCCTGCACGCTCGCGAAGCCCGCGCGATAGTCCTGGAAGTTGTAGAACGTGTTGCCATGGAAGGAGTTCGTGCCCGAGCGGGTTGACATCAGCACCTGACCCGTAGATGTCACTGAGCCAGAAACGTCCTGCGTGGAGCGATTCAACTGGACCTCGCCAACCGCACCGCTGGGAACATTGAAGATGGTGGTTCCGACCGTCTCATCCGTGATGTCCTGGCCATCCAGAAGGATACGGGTGGTACGACCGCCGACGCCGCTGACCGACAGTGCCGAGTACCCTGCCTTCGTAGGATCGAAGGTCATGCCCGACTGAAGGATGACGCCTGGCTGAATCTGCGCAACATCGAGAATGTTGCGGCCATTGACCGGCAGCGTATCGATCTGCTCCTGCGTGACGACGCCAGCAACACCGATCTGGTCGGTATTAATCTGCAGGGCGCCAGCCGTTACCGTAACCACCTGATCTGGGGACCCGAGCGAGAGTTTTTCGTCGCCGCTGGTTACCGTGCCAGTACGAACAACGGTTGTTGACCGCAAGCTCTGAAACAAGGGCGCGCTCACGGCGATGACGTAGTTACCGGGGACTAGTGGCCCGAGGCTGTAATAGCCAGCAGAATTGGACTTGAATGTGTGCGTATACCCGGTGTCCGGAGAACTGACTGTGATCGTCGCGCTCGGGATGGCAGCGCCGCTGGGATCGGTAATGGTTCCCTGAATTGAACCGCCATTGCTCGAGATGGCCTGACCTATTGCAAAGGTGCTTACCATTAGTAGTGCCAGTAATACAATCAACTTCTTGGGAATCATATATCGCTCCTGTGTTCCGCCTTACCAAGCGGACTACACGTACTTCTTCGATACAGGATGTGCGCGCAGTTGTTGCACCAATGCATAACCACCAACAGAATGTTCGACATAGCATGAATGCGGCGCGATTATCGATACATGTTGGATTCTATTCTCGCAATGCAACTATGGATATTGGAAGAATTATGGACTTATGAAGATTTTGTTAACCCTAGTTTCATCGCACCGTGCTGGCCCCAGTGGCCCTGCCGCTGAGCTCCTCCGGCTCTACCTTGACCGGGCCGCACGCTATAATCCCTCCAGCTTTCGGGTTTTCCCGACCGAGGCTGCGCTGCTTGCTTTTGTCTCGGAGACCACTTCTCGCACGCGTCCTGCGCTGCTTTTAGCCGACAGTCGCGGGAAGCAACTCAGCTCCGAGGAACTTGCAGCCACCCTCGGCGCAGTTCAAGACTCCGGGGTTCAACAGTTCATCCTCGCCATCGGTCCCGCCAACGGGTGGTCAGCAGCGGCGCTGGCCGCAGCAACGAAAACTATCGCTTTTGGCCGTATTACGCTCCCCCATGAACTCGCGGCTGTCGTCGCGGCAGAGCAGCTTTATCGCGCACTCACAATTCGTGCGGGTCATCCATACCATAGCGGGCATTAGCAGCTTGCAGCACGATAAACGGCGTTTTCCGGTAATCTTAGCCCATGTCTGAACAATCTGAATCCCAAGCATCGACCTCCTCACCGTCCACGCAGGATGACTCGCGACGTGGACTTGTCCTGATTAATACTGGCCCTGGAAAGGGAAAGACTACGGCTGCCCTGGGGACGGCGTTTCGGGCGGCCGGGAATGGAATGCGTGTTTTGGTGCTGCAGTTCCTTAAAGGCTCGTGGCACTATGGGGAACTCGACTCTGCTGAGGCGCTAAGTGGCTCTGCTGGCTTTACTTACGTGATGAAGCAGATGGGGCGTGGGTTTGTGAAGGTAGGAGGGGCGGAGGCCGATCCTGAGGATCTCCGCATGGTGGAGGCTGCCTGGGATGAGGCCGCTGCGGCCATTCTTTCGGGCGACTGGGACCTCATCGTGCTGGATGAGATCAATTACGCGATTGGCTACAAAATGCTTGATCCTGAACGAGTTGCGGACGTTCTGCGACGCCGTCCGGAGATGCTGCACGTCATTCTTACGGGCAGAAATGCGCATCCGGTGCTGGTGGAAATGGCGGATACGGTGACGGAGATGCGGGAGGTGAAACATGCCTATCAGAAGGGCATTCTGGCGCAGCGGGGCATTGAATTTTAGTGTTTTAGTGCGCATTCAGCCGTGTTTCGGGTCGCAAATCGACAGCTTAAGCATAGTTCCAGGCTGTCAGGACAAAAAAGAGGCACCCCGAAGGGTGCCTCTTGGAATATCGGACAACAGCGTCCGATTAGAAGTAGAACTTCGCAGCCAGCTGTGTCTGGCGGGCTAGACCTGCACCGGAGATCATACCTGCGCTGCCGTAGGAGAGAGTACCCGGGGCAGTAAGGGTCTCGCCGTTGGTGGTGCTGGTGACGCCGCCTGACGGATTGTTGAAGTTGGTGTGGTTGAAGACGTTGTCGCTCTCCATACGAATCTGGAGGCGCATGGTACCGTCGGCACGAAGGTTGAAGTTCTTGGCGATGATCAGGTTGGTGTTGATGCTGCCCGGGCCATGGTACTTGTTGCGGCTGAGGGTACCAAACTGACCGAGAGGAGCCTGCGAGAGGCCAGAGGTGGTGGCGGTGAACCAGCGGGTGCGGTTGGTTCCGGGGACGAAGGTGCGCGGGTTCGCGAGAGCGATCGTTCCGGTCTGGTTGGGCTCATCCGGGCAGGCATAGAAGGCGAAGCTGGAGGAGCACCAGAGGGAGTTGGAAGAACCACCGCCGTAGGAGATATCGAACGGGAAGCCCGTGGCCATGGAGGAGATACCGCTCACCTGCCAGCCTGAGAGAGCCAGGTTGATGGGCGAGAAGGCGCTGTGGCCAGCGAAGGTGGGAACGGTGTAGATAGGAGCGAAGACGAGACGGTGGCGAGCGTCGAAGGACGAGTTGCCGTAGTTGAGGCTCTTGTTGAACTGGTTATAGCCACGGCCGTTGGAACCGCCGTAACCGCCGTTCTCATAGCTGGACGTATCGTCCAGGGAATGAGCGAGCGTGTAGCTGAGCTGGAACTGGAAGCCGTGGGAGAGGCCCTTCTCAACGCTGGCCTGGAAGGAGTTGTAGTTTGAGGTGCCCTGTGAGGTTACGACGCCGACCACAGGGAAGGCAGGGATACCGGTATTGGGGTCAATGATCCCGTACTGGGTGTGGCTGGTGTAGAAGTAGTCCTGCAGGTTGCGATACCCGGATGTTTTGGGACTGCCGCACTTTGCGGTGTCAGCAAGGCAAGCATCGTGACCCGCCTGGGTGATGGGGTTGCCGTTATAGACGGTCTGATTATGACGGCCCAGGGCACCAACGTAGCTGAGGCGAGCGATGACATGCGAAGGGAACTCGCGTTCCACTGTGATCTGGAAGTTATCCGAGGTGGGCGAGCGGAAGTTCTTGTCGTAGGTATTTGGGGCGAGAGGCTCGAAGATGGAGAAATCGATCGTCTGGCCCTTGGTGGGGAAGGTGTAAGGGAACTTGTTGGCATAGACCGCGCTCGTATCCAGATCCTGATAAGGATTGGCGAAGCCGGGAGCCTGTGCACCGAAGTCACCAGCGCCATTAGAGGAGATACCGAACGGTGCGGACTCGAGGTTGTTGAGGGAGGTCTCTTCCTCGCTACGGTTGTAGTAGATACCGAAGCCGCCACGGATGGAGAGCTTATGGGCGCTGCCACCCGAGATAGCACCGAGGTCAGGAGACCAGGCGAAGCCGATACGGGGACCGAAGTCGGNNAGGCCTGAATGGTTGCGCCAGTGCCCTGGTTGTAACCGGAGGGATTGCCGAGCAGGAAGTCAAGGCCGGGATCACCGGAGCCGAACGCTGTACCCGCACCGTAGCTGAAGGTTCCGCTGTTGTTGGCAGAGAAGGGGTTGGAGACATTGAAGCGGCGACCGTCGTAGCCGAACTTCAACGTGTGATGACCAAGCACCTTGGAGAAGGTGTCATCCGCCTGATAGGTCTGATCGATACGAGGCTGAGGGCCGTTGTTGCTGAAGCCAAGCGAGAAGTATCCGGTGTTAATGGTGGGGACGCTCTCAGCGGCTACGTCCTCGGGATGGATGGAGAAGCCGAGGCTGGCCGGATCGACCGTGGTTTGCGGAACAACGATCGCGTCGTTGAATCGCGTGTAGTGCAAGGCGAAGTCGTTGACCGCGGTGGAGCTTAGCTGGCGAACGTAGTCGAAGGTGAACTGATTGATGGTATTGCCGTCGACTTCAGCGAAGCCCGGCAGCGTGGCACCCGTAAAAGGTGTCGTGTGGATTCCATTGCTCTTATCGTGAATCCAGAGGAAGGTGAATTGGTTCTTGGCATTGGGAGCGAAGTCGATGCGGCCAATGTACTGATTGTCCGAGTTCGTAAAGATGTTGCTGAAGACGTAGCCATAGGCACCCTGATTGGCAGTGGGAACGTACTTGTCCAGAAGCGCCTTCGCGATAGGATCGAAGACTGTGACGGGAAAGGTGCCACCATTGTTTGCAGCGCAAGTTGCCCACGTGGTGCCGGGGGCCGAGCAGTTGGGGAGACTGGTGACGTTGGTGAGCGTGCCGGGGATGGGTGCATCCGAGAACTTGTAGCCGAGCACGCTGCCGGCGATGTCGTCGGAGAAGTTACCGGAACGCTGCGCCGTGGAGAAGACGGTGGTGGAAGCTCCACTGCGGGTGTTGGGTACGCGCTGACGGAGACCCTGGTACGCACCAAAGAAGAAGAGCTTGTCCTTGAGGACCGGACCTCCGAGCGTGGCACCAAAGAAGTTCTCATGGTAGGGCGTGACCAGCTTGTGCTGGGGAGTGGTTTGCGTTGCCGCAACATTGGCGAAGTAGTTGCCGGTGTTGAGGAAGGTATCGCGGTAGAACTCGAAGACGTCGCCGTGGAACTGGTTGGTACCGGTCTTGATGGTCGCGTTGACGATCGCACCTGAGTTACGGTCATACTCCGCGTTGAGCGGGCCGGTGACGAGGTTGAACTCGGCGATGGCATCGGGGTTTGGGTTCAGGCCTACCGTATTGATGGGGAGGTCGTTGGAGTCGGCACCGTTGATGAGGAAGCTGGACTGCTGGGTCTCAGAACCGTTGGCGGAGTAGCTGCCGAAACGATCGTTGGAAGCCTGCACGCCGGCCTCGATGGTCTCAAAGAAGGTGAAACTGCGAGAGATGTTAGGGAGTTCCGCCATCTGGGTCNNGCTTCCACCACGTTGTTGAGCTGCATGTCGGTGGTATTGACCTGAACGGCGTCGGCAGCGATGGAGAGGACTTCAGAGGTATCGCCGACCGTCAGCTTGACGGGTTCGATGTATTCCTGGTCGATCCTGAGGACAATGCCGCTGGCCTCGAAGGTCTTGAAATTAGGAGCTGCCACGGTGATCTTGTAGGGTCCGATGGGGAGCTGGGCGAAGAAGTAGCCGCCGTCCGCCTGGGAGACCGTCGTGAATTTGACACCGGTGAGGAGGTTGGTCGCGGTGACCTGCGCACCCGGGATCACGGCGCTGGTGGGATCGGTGACGGTACCCTTGATACGACCGTTAGTGTCAACCGCATGAGCGGCTTGGAACGTCAGGCCAAAGATCGCGACGAGTACAAGAGTCTGGGTCGCTCTCCGCAGAAACGTGAAGGTCATGAGTTCATCTCCTAAAAATGTGCGCTAATTTGCACCAGCTCTACATGCACGTTATAGGCCAAACAGGTTTGCGGGAGGGTGAACAGCGTGTTTCAGCGAAATGAAGACTTTGGGGAGGAGGAAGACCGGGGCTGCCGCGGATGGTTCTACCAAATTACGGAGACGAAGGTACATCAAAAGGAATTCGGTAGCGCGGTATTCCAAAAATGGCATAGTTTTGAGGGGCTTGCGGGCGGGTTTAGGGTGATTGCATCGTCCAACGATACGTTGGTGACGATATTCTTTCCTTGTCGCCCTGGATGGACACGCAAATGGCTTCTTCTACTGCTCCCTCTTCCGCTGCTCCTTCTTCTGCTGCTTCTTCTATAGATACGATTGTTGCGATCTCTACTCCGCCGGGGCGAGGGGGGATTGGCGTGGTGCGGCTGTCGGGGCCGGAGGCGCTGCGGATTGCGGGGCGGCTGCTGCAGGTGACCGGCTCGCTGGAGCAGGCGCACGCTCGCCGCGCAAAGGTGATGGACCCAGGTGATCCCGCGCGAGCGATGGATGATGCTCTGGTGACAGCGTTCCATGCGCCACACTCGTATACCGGAGACACGGTCGTGGAGATTGCGGCGCATGGGTCNNGGGGAGTTTACGCAGCGGGCGTTCCTTGCGGGGCGGCTGGATCTGACGCAGGCGGAGGCGGTGCACGACCTGATCGCGGCACAGACGCTGGATCAGGCGAGGGTGGCTGCACAGCAGCTTGGGGGAGCGCTTTCGCGGCGAGTCGCGCCCGCGAAAGAATCGTTGCTCTATTTGATAGCGCTGCTGGAGGCCGGCATGGACTTCGCGTCAGGCGAGCTGGATGATGTGGACGTGGTTGCGCCGGAGCAGATTGCTGCAGCGATTGGGGCAGTGCAGGAGCCGCTGGAGGCGCTGGCGGGGACGTTCCGGCGAGGGCAGTTGTTGCGGCAGGGAGCGGCGATTGCTCTGATTGGGCCGCCGAATGCGGGAAAGTCTTCGCTGTTCAACCGGCTGCTGGAGAGGGAACGGGCGATCGTGACGGCGATGCCGGGCACGACCCGGGATACGGTGGAGGAGTCGCTGTCGCTGGGCGGGATTCCGCTGCGGCTGATCGATACGGCCGGCCTGCGCGCGGCTGCGGAAGTGGGAGCAGGCGTGGCGGAGCTTCCGGCCATCGACGTCGCCGAGCAGCACGGAATTGCGCGGTCGCAGGAGGCACTCGCAGATGCCGACCTGGTGCTGCTGATCCATGACGCCACGCTGGAGGTGACCGCGGAAGAGGTGCGCCTGAGGAATTCGCTGGAGGGGCGGCCTCATTTGTTGATTCATAACAAGGTTGACTTGCTGGAGCGCAGCGGCGATTCGCCGGAGGCGGAGGCGATTCGTACCAGCGCCGTGAGTGGAGCAGGACTGGACGAGCTCCGCGCGGCAATTCTGGAGCGGCTTGGTGCTGCCGGCGCTGTGGCGGATATAGGGTCGCTGAACAACCTGCGCCAGCAGGAGGCAGTGGCGGCAGCGCTGGCTGGACTTTCGGCAGCGGCGGCAGCGAACACGGCGGCGCTTCCACATGAGCTGATCCTGCTCGACCTGCACAGTGCGCTGCGGGCGCTCGACTCGCTGACGGGCGTCACCACTCCCGATGACATCCTCGCACGCATCTTCTCTACCTTCTGCATCGGAAAATAGATGGTGTTCGGGGACGTTCTGTGGAGTTCATCAAGTATCGCTAAGTTATTGTAAATAAATTAATTAGTGTGGCAATGAAGTACTTGACTCATCAGGGTCAGGGCACTTCAACGGCCAAAGTTGGTTACCTTTTGAAAATTGGGTTCGGGGGGCTGCGCATGACTGTGCTTCCGCTAAGTAGTCTCCGCGCTCAGGTTCACCCAACGGGAATCGAGCCCCCAAGTCAAGCCTTCATACCCGTTCACATCCCAGAGGTACAAAAAGGGTGTCTTGTGTTTATCCCCAAAGGCATCTTCATAGCTGATTTCTCCGCCGATTTTGAGGGTAAGCGCCCCACTCCTCAGAGCATCGGCAGTTTTTACATCGATCATGTAAGAGTCTCTCTTGCTGTCGGGCATATGAGTGACAAAAATCTCTGTCTGACTCTCTTTACCCACGCTACGGATCGTTGCTGGCATATTCAACCTGTACCAATCCAAGGACTCGTCCGAGACCGAAACCTCTGGACTATCGATAGTTTTTTCAATATCAAAATGCCCCTCGCCTCTGATATTGAAAGCCCAACTATTCCCGTCGTTAATGACGAGCATGGTTATCTTCAACGGAATTTCCCCGATAGCTGTTCTGGTGTTGTAGCCCAGAACAGGTGTGAAAACCGTGAAAATCGACAGTCGAGCGCGCTCCCTATCTTTCATTGTTTTGATTTGAATGATTGCCGCATCAGCGGACGCGCTAGCGCCTTTGGCAGCTTTACGTGTCTCCCAAGCCTGCCAGATGATTGCTCCGAGGGTGAGCAGGATCGCCCAAGCGGTTATCCCTTCCGGCCAAGATACGAGTTTGTGCCAACCTTGTGGCGTGTCGGGTGTGTGTTCCTGATAGTAGCTGGTGGCCTGATTGTTGGTTACGGAAGAGGGCGGAGGATCAGGCTGGTTTGCGTGCCCTTGGCTCTGGCTTGCTCTCAGTTGGCTACTTGGTTGGTGCTGTGTGGGCACCGTTCCCGAAGCCAGCGAAGGGCTAGGAAGGGCATCCTAAGCGTTGCCCGTAAGCTCCTTGTACGTAAGCCTCCGACCGAATCCCTGCTCAACACAGAGACCTAAGCGCCCACTGTCTCCAATGTCTTTGCGGTTGTTGTAGCGGAACACCTGCTCATCCACATACTTGTCCAGATGGAACGGGCGAACTGAGATGTATGTTCCGTTCAGGCCACGCTTCAACAGCGACCAGAAGTTCTCAATGCCATTGGTGTGGATGTGTGCACGGACATAACCTTCAACGTGCTTGATTACTTCATGGTAGTAAGTGTCCTCAGCAATGAACGGGTAGAGCCAGCGAGGCAAGAAAAATGCTGATGAATGGATTGAGCTTGAACACTGCAATCAGCAGAATCAGGCCAACCACTGAGGCAAACGCTGCGGTAAGCAGGAAGATACTGTGGGGATCGATCATAGCCAAACGATGGTCACCGCTTCTTCGAATAGATTGAAATGCTGAACGAATACCGAAATCATCAAGTGCGTGGAGTCTTCCAGGCCACGCAATCGATCTCTACCTTGCAATCAACAACCATACTCGACACAACGCAGGCACGGGCTGGAGGATGCTCGCCAAAGTATTCCTTGAAGACCACATTGAAGGCAGGGAAGTCGCGAGGATCATCCAGCCACACGCCGCAGCGCACCACATGCTCGGGGCCATATCCAGCTTCTTTCAGAATCGAAAGCAGATTGCGAATCGCCTGGTGCGATTGCGCCACGATGTTGCCGTCGATCACTGCGCCATCGATCATCGCAACCTGGCCCGATACAAAAAGCCAACCCTCGGCCTCAACCGCCCGTGCAAAGGGAAGATGCTGACCGCCCGTTCCCTTGCCACCTTCTACGCCATATCGCTTGATGCTCATTCTGCTCCTTACCTCTTCGAATTACTGAATCCACGCGGTCCTGCCGCGTGGCAAAAAACGACCGGCGCGTTCGGAAGTTGCTCCTCGCGCGGTGTACGAAAGAACACCGTTCACCCACACGCGCTCAATGCCCTCCGCCGTTCGCACAGGATCAGCATACGCGGCGGTGTCCATAATCTTCGCTGGATCGAACAGCGTCAGATCAGCGCAATACCCTTTGCGGATCAGGCCGCGCCCCGCAAGCCCGAATCGTTGCGCCGGCATGCCCGTCATCTTATGCACCGCCTCGGAAAGCGAAAACAGCTTCTCGTCGCGGCTATAGCGGCCCAGCACGCGGGGAAAGGTTCCCCACAAACGCGGGTGTGGCAAAGGGTCATTCGGCAAACCATCCGAGCCGATCATGGTCGCCGGATGCCTCAAAATCTGCCTCATACGATGCGTCGGCATCATGGACTTCCTACCTGCTTACTTGTCCTTCGCGAGTTCGAGCTGTCCGAAGCGTTCCGGGGTGTGAAACGTGTCGCTCAAGGGAGCCTTCCACGCAATGGACGTTTGCCGCCCAGGAGGACCCTGACTGCGGAACAAATTAGCGCGAAAGATGTTTCCCGCCGATTTGTTCCGCAGCCAGGGGCCACCGGAGCGTCGCAGGGCCATAGCTTGGCAGCCTCCTATGACGGACACGTTCCACACTCCAGAGCGCTTCGGACAGCTTGAGTTGGTGAATAAAAGGTAAGTCGGCGCATCCCTCTTGCCGATGATCCGAAATCAGAAAAGATGCGACCAACAATAACCGAGGGCCCGCGAATTATTTGCCAGCCCTCGGTTATTGAAATCCATTGCGACTAGAAGACGAAGCGTCCTCTGAGCCGGATGGAACGGCGACTGTCGATGCCTTCCTGCTGATAGCTGCGGTAGAGACGACCAAAGTCAGGGTTGATGTTGACCAAATCCGGAGTGATGGGCAGGAGCTTCGGTTGTTGGCCGGGCGCAGGCGGAGTCGTCTGGTCAACAGCAACATTGAAGTCGCCGAGTTGCGCAAATGTTCCACCTCCGCCGCCGTCGTTGGCATCCGGAGACAGCATCGGGTGATTGAAGACGTTGTCGATGTCCGCGCCCAACTGAACCGACATGCGTTCATTGATCTGGAACGACTTATGCAGACCGAGATTTGCGCCATAGGTCGATGGACCGATCAGGGTGTTGCGCTTCACTACGCCGGCCTGGCTGAACAGGTTGGATCCGATAGACGGCAAACCGAAGGCGCTCGCATTCCACTGGAATCCCGAAGGCGCATTCTTGTAGCTGCCGGTAAGGACTGGGCGGAACGAAGGCCCATTGAAGTCTCCAACCGCATCGATCGCACCGGAGGCGACGTTGCCCGGAAGGACCGGATCGCAGTCGTCGCAGGTCCAGAACGGTGTAAAGCCGGTGCCCGACTTCACAAACCCGTTTGTGGATGCCTGCCAGCCACCAACAAGCGCATCCACCAATCTCGATGAAGAAGAGAGATGGCGCTTGCCGCGACCGAACGGCAGATCGAAGACGCCGTAGGCCACTACGCGATGACGGGATGTATATCCATCCTGGGTATAGTCGCTGTCAGGCTGGAACTGGTTATAGGCGTCACCGCCGAGACTGGCGTTCCCAAGGTCAAGGCCAGACGACTTCTGGGTCGAGGTAGGTGTAGGCAAGGCTAAAGATAAAACCATTCGCCTGACGCTGCGCCTGTGCCTGGAATGAGGTTGTGAAACTATGGCCGTTATTGCCGAAGCCGACAACGTAGTCGCCGAGCGCCGGGAACTTGATTCGAGCATTATCGGCAGGCGAGTAGGCGCAGTCTCCGTTGTTGATGGGGTCGCAAGGTGTGACTCCATCCCCCTGGGTGGTGCCAAACGGATTGTCGCTTGGAGCGATCATGTCGAGGTCCTGACCGACGATCTGACCGGACTGACTCGAACCGATATACGACACCCGCAAGGACGACTGCCATGGGATCTGCTGCTCAAAGGTGGCGTTCCATTGTTGGAGTCGCGGGTTCTTAAGGTCGACGGGAACGTAGTTCGCCGATGGGGTGTTTCCAAAAGCCCTGAGCGTGCCTCCTGACAAGGGGCTGGTGCCGGAAGTCTCACCGGGCGTCGGGAAGCCTGACGTCTTCGTCAGGGTACGGGAGTTATTGAAGGGGTTAGTTGCGATAGGGTCACGGATGCCCTGCGCGGCTGAGGTGGGGTAGTACAAACCGTAACCACCACGGAGGGCGCTCTTGTCCGTAAGCTGGAAAGCGAGACCAACGCGAGGACCAAAGTTGGTCTTGTCGGTGCGTACCAGGCCGCGACCGACTCCTAGGCCGGACTGGTCTGCAAGGACGTATCCAAAAGCGATAATATTGGGATCGAGATACTTCAACGTCTTAGTCGACGGAATGACAAAGCGACCTTTTTGACCCGTCGTGGTGTTGTAGGAGTTCGGATCAAAATTAGCGAGTAGGTCGTTCGAATCGATAAAGGGCGTAAAGAGCTCATACCGCATGCCGAGGTTCAGGGTCAGCCGCGGAGTTACACGGAAGTCGTCCTGAACGAAGTATCCCGTCTCCCAGTTGTAGACCTGCATGGCAGGCCGCGGCTGATTGACGATGGTTGCGGAGGTTGGAGCAAGCCCCTGGAGGAAGCTCGAAAAGGCAGTCGGTCCCGTGCCCGAGTAGGTGATGGCACCGCGTGGGCTGCCGCGATTCAATGCGAATCCGTCGACCGCCGCATTTCGTACGGCGTCTCCGCCTATCTTCACGTTGTGTCTGCCTAGCGTCCAGTTGAGCGTGTCACCGAAGGTGACGAGGTTCTGGTCGAGAGGGCGATCGGTGTTGCGGCCGCCATTGCTGAAGGCCAGAAATCCGCTGCCGAAGCTGACGGCCATGTGTCCGTACGTCGATAATTCCTCTGGTCCGACGACGGCGCCATACGACGTAATATCAGCCGCAGCGAAGCCAATGCTCGAGAGGAATCCTTGCAGCGTTGTGTTGCTGTGGGTAAACAGATGCTGCTCGTTGAAGCCTCCCCGTACTTCGTTCACCATGTACTGCGAGAAGACATGGGTGTACGAGAGCGAAACGGAATTGTTGAGACGGTCCGTCTTGCTGAGACCGAGCCCAGTGAAGACAGAGACAACGGGATTCACAGCGATGCTTTGTCCCGAGGCGTGGTAGACGCCATACACACGGTTCGAATCGTTGAAATCATGATCGATGCGCATCGTCCCCATGTCCTGACCGGAACGGCCGGGAATCGACGTTGAGTAAGAGGGGATGCGGCCGTTGGCTGGATTGATGGGAGCGGATAGGCCAATCTTGGGGTAGTACAAACTGATGAGCTTCTGGGTCGACGGGTTTAGCAGCCGTGAAGGAATTTGGGTGAAGCGCGTTACTCCGTCCGGCGTTGTTACGGTATCAGTTGCGATCTCGGTAGGAGTCAAAATCGCCGGGCCTATCGAGGGCTTTGCCGTGTTGTTAAGAAGGGAGAAGTCTCCCGTCCAAAGGCTCGGGTGCGGCATCTTGGTGGAAGCGGCGAGGGTAGGCGCAACCGTCCAATTGTGCTCATAGGCCATGAAGAACCAGGTCTTCTTCAACTTCGGAATTGGGCCGCCGACCGACGCGCCGACATCAGTGATATTGAAGAAAGGCTTTTTGAAGACCGGCTGAAAGACGGTTGGCGCAAAATTGGCGAGAGTATTTTTGTCCACGAGTGCCCAGGCAGCAAGGGCTGAGTTCTTGTTGTTGTAAAATACCGAACCGTGATAGTCTGAGCCGCCGCGCTTGGTGGTAACGCGGATGTTGGCGACTCCCGCATATTCCGCACTGAAAGTGTCGGACAGCACGTTCAACTCACTGACGGCCTCCAGCGACGGTTCCGTCGCTGTGGCCTGCCCGAAGATGCCGCCGTTCGAGCGTTGACCGTCTACTGAGAAGCTTGCCCCATAACTCTGGGCCCCGATGAACTTGAAGTCGCCGGGTTCGTCGCTCTGCGTGATGTTGGGATTGATGTAGAGGAAAGAATAGATGTCGCGGCTGTCGCGAGGAAGATCGACGATTGCTTTGGAGCCGATGGTTTGGCTCAGCGCCTGGTCCTGCGTATCGATGAGCGGTGCCTGGGTCGTGACTTCGACGGTGGTGTCCGCGGCGGCATGCATCACGGCATTCGCACTGGCAGCGTTGGAGCCGGACAGAAGGATCCCATCGATGACGGATGTCCTAAAGCCTGACACCGTGACCGTAGCCTTGTAACGGCCTCCAGGCAGCGCAGGCACTTCATACTCACCATGCTGGTTTGTAGTAGCCCGATGTATCGTGAGGGTAGAAAGATCGGTGATTTCTACTTTGGCATTGGGAAGCAAAGCACCGCCAGAATCCGTCACTGTTCCACGGATAGTGCCAAGATCAGTGCCCTGTGCGAACAAACTCGACGAACTGGTAGCGACGCTCAGAATAAGGACCGCCAACAATGAAATGAGCTTTTGCAGTTTCATGGATTTTTTTTGCCTCCAATGGGGATTGGAAGTAAATACCATATGGAACAAAGTAAAAGCAAACAAAAAACAAAAAAAATGAACCATACGGAAGTTCGTCGCGAATATTCTCAGAAAATCTCGCTTTTGGAGCACTTTGCGTTGGTGCCGCCCGTTCCCGTGCTAAACATTCGAACGCGCCCCAGTCATCCTGACCTTGCCCGCGCAAAAAGTATCCCATAGCGAGCTGTTCTAATGCGAAAGGGAAGCGACGATGACGATGACGAAGTCGAAGCGGGGACGGTACACGCTGGAGTTTAAGCAGGAAGCGGTGCGGCTTGTAGAGTCGGGCCAGGAGCAAGGCGGCGGCAGCACGCAGCCTGGGAGTGGTCGAGCAGACCTTGGGCAATTGGGTCAGGGAGCATCGAACTGGAACACTTGAAGGGTGCCACGAGCAAGCCGGTGGTGAGTGCCGAGCAGATGGAGAACAGCCGCCTGCGTGCGGAGTTGGCGCGTGTCACGATGGAGCGCGACATTCTGGGAAAAGCGACGGCGTTCTTCGCAAGGGGCCAGCGATGAAGTACGCCTTTATCCAACGCAACAGGCTAGTCTAGCCGATCTGTGTGCAGTGCCGGGTGCTCCTGGTAAGCGTCTCTGGCTACCATGAACACCTGGCGCGGCGCATGCATATGGCTCAACGCCGGCACCTCAGCGACGCAGCGCTGTTGGTCCACATCAGCGCCGTCTATGCGGAGAATCGCGGAGTCACAAGAGAGTGGATGTGGGCTGCGGGCATCGATCGTCCTTCGTCCACCGGCAGTGGTATGACGACGAAGATGACGAGACGTTTGAAGTCAGTGCGTCGATGTCTTAGGAAATTTCGACACTCAATCGAGGTTTTGGTCTCGCCGGGGTATTACTCTGCATGCCACAGACCACATAGGGGTGAAACGCAGGGCGACACCGTGGCAAGCGATCGCAGTGGAGAATTCTGGGCCATTTGAGCCAGCGCTTCAACAACACGCGCTACGGCTTGGATCCGACGATGCGGCGGCGAGAGCACACCCTTGAACACGATCGCGATCTTGCCGGCGCACGCTGACAAAATTGCAGCGCTGCTTGCAGGATCGGCAACGCCGCGTGCAATAGGGCCGGGACGGCGCAGGCGCTTCGACGACGCGCTCGCAACCTGTGCAGGCGAACTTGGGTCGCACATGGCGAATGACCTTGAAGTTAGCCGGGATGAACTCCAGTATCTCGGCTACGTCTTCTCCAAAGTTGCGCAACGCGCCGCCGCAATCGGGGCAGCAGTCGTGCTCTGGATGGTGGGTTGGCGCTGCTGGCTCTGGAGAGATCGGCGCAGACAACTCGACGCCAGCTCCGCCCACATGCACTGGCAACATCAAGGCTGTGGCCGTCCCAGCTTCTACCAACTGACCGCTGCGATAATCTCGCCGCCACTTTGAACACCTGGTTCGCGTTGACGCCTTCGGCCTGCGCCACACGCGCCACGCTTACCCCTGGCTGGAGAACCAACTCCACAATCCTGCGCTTCTCGGTAATGCTGCGATGTACGCGCTGCGTCCGCTTCGGCCCTACACCGTCCATGCGTTCCATGGCTGCATCATCAACCCGCAGCCGACTAAATAGCCAGAGGGGAGGACCCCACGCTTACTGCTCTGCTGCAGACCCCGACGTATAAGGGGAAGACGGTGGCGCAGGCGCTCAACGTCTGGGCACCGCCGGTTGAGAACGCAACCAACAGCTACATCGCCAACGTCTGCTCCTGGGTGCCGTGCAAGATAACGGATGTGATCGACGCACTACTCGGAGTGTAGGGCAACGGCACTCTGTCATACAGCCTCTACGTCCCACGACGCCATGATCTTGTCATTCAGCCGATTCTGCCTCGCGGTAATCCACGGAGCGTAATACTTCTCGGTCGTCTTTTATGGACGTGTGCCCTAAGAACCTGTTTAAAAACTAGA
>DHWW01000081.1 GCA_002413385.1 Granulicella sp. UBA5172 | reverse complement strand
AAAAGATCGTGAACAGGTTCTAAGACTTCCCGGTACCAACCTGTCATCGGTGAGTGCATCGGCGATTTTGCGTAACCCCCTAATTATTCCATGCGACAAGCGCGGCATCCAGGAGTAATCCCACAACTGGGGAGTCAATCACTGAGAACGAAATTATTGGGACCACAGAGCTCATCCTAAAGCGCGATGTCGAACGCACAGAGGATAGCGTGCTGTTGTGGGATCGACAGCCTCATTCTTTGGGAGCCGCCACGGGATGCGGGTTATCGGCCTTTCGGCTTGCTTCCGGTGTTCCGATGTGGTCCGCCAACAGCGAGCCGGTGAAGTTGCCGGTGTAGCTCGCATCGATCTCCGGCAGCATGGTGGCGTTCCAGGCCGACCAGTCCGCAATCAGGCGGCTGTAAAGGTCTGGCATGCGCTCCTTCAGGTTGGCGCGCTCCATAGGATCCTCGATGACGTTGAAGAGGAAGGTATTGTCGAGGATCTTGAGGTACTTCATGTCGCCGTCCCGCGCCGCGTGTTGGGCGTTGGCCTTGTAGCGCCAGAAGAGCTTGCGTGGGACCGGCGTGGCGCCCTCGGTTAGAAATGGCAGCAGGCTCATGCCGTCGGTTGGATAAGCTGGATCGGGCTGCGTACCCGCTGCGGCAAGCAGCGTTGGCAGCCAATCCATGCTGATAGCGACCTGATTGGTGGTCTGGCCCATGGCAAGGCGCGCGGGCCACGAGATGATCGCAGGAATGCGCAAACCGCCTTCCAGCAACTCCGTCTTCCGGCCTGTAAAGGGCCAGGTATCGGCAAAGCGCTCGCCGCCGTTGTCGCTGGTGAAGATAACGATTGTGTTGTCGGCGATCCCTCCGGCCTGCAGCGCGTCGAGCACGCGGCCCACCTGCAGATCAAGGTCCTCAATCATGCGCTGATAGGTCTTTTGCGAGCCGCCGTCAAAATCTTGAAGTCGATGACCCTGCAGCCGCCGTGATTCGGCCTCATCTCCTGGCCCTTCCCAAGGCCAGTGAGGCGCACTGAAGTGCAGGCTCAACAAGAACGGCTTTCGGGCTTTGGCGTAGCCGTGAATAACGTTGACGGCATGGTTGCCCAATAAGTCGGTCATGTAGCCAGCCTGGTCGATCTTGACGTCCTCGTCCCAAAGATCGTCGGAGTGCGTAAAGTAATCGGCCGCCCCCTCCCGAAAACCATAGAAGTGATCATAACCGCTCTGCAGCGGGCCATACTTGGGCAGCAAGCCAAGGTGCCACTTACCCACGAGGGTAGTTCCGTATCCCGCTTTGCGCAGGAGCGAAGGCAGTGTGGGATGGCTCGGCGGCAAGCCCGTGTCCCGTGCGACAAGCGGCTCGTCGAGACCAATGTCCAGGCGGTCCTGATAGCGTCCCGTAATCAGAGCGGTTCGTGTGGCCGAGCAGACTGCGGAGTTGGCATAGGCCTGCAGAAAGCGCGTTCCGCGTAATGCGAGACGGTCGATATTGGGGGTGCGGAGATCGGGTCGTCCGTAGCAGGCAACATCTGCGTAACCAAGATCGTCGGCAAGGATGAAAACAATGTTGGGCGGAGCTTGACCCGATTCGCCCAGCAACTTGCCGGCTCCAGTGGCAAGTGCTGCCGCACCTAGCGCGGCGCCACGTAGCACCGTGCGGCGAGAAATCTCTGATGGACTCATGATGAAACATCCTCCTGCTGCAAGCTGCATTTTGGCCCGGCAACGTACGGAACAAAAACGGGCCAGAGCTGCTCCCGTAGCGGATCTGGACGCGCCGCTATGGCTAGACCTGCCAGTGACCTGGGTAGTGTGCGGCTATACGAGAGTCAAGGGTCAGTGTCTGGACGCCTCCGCAAACCTATGTACCTCCACTTTGTCGCCTACAACAACGGTCATCAAGTCTGCGCCTAATTCTATGGGACCCGCATAGAGTAGTCGTGTTCGAGGAATGAGATCGGCAGCGGCTGGCGCGGGGATCGTCGGATCGGTCGTCAGCAGGGACACATGCGTATAAACCGCCAGTTTGGGCTTGACTCGCTCGAATACTCCCGCTGCCTCCTCCGGGGAAGTGTGCAGGGCTACAATGCCTCGCGCAGCCGCAGAGTTTTTGAGTAGCTCTGGTCTCGCAGCCATCACTTCGTGGATAAGAAGATCCGTGCCCTTTGCGTATTTGATTAAGTTTTCGCTTGGCCGCGTGTCTCCCGAGATTACGACCGATCGGTCCCCGTAATCAATGCGATAGCCAAAGGCTGGTCTAATGATCGGCCCATGATCGACAACAAAAGCTGTCACCCGCAGGCCATTGTGCTCGTACACTAGACCTTCATTGACATCTTTGCCAATCACCCTGGTTCCAGTCTCTGGCAGGTGCCCGGGACCTTCAAGACGAAATCGGACATCACGTTGGTACGCCTTTGCCAGGAAACTCATCATCTCTTCAGTACCGTCCGGCCCAAATACCTGCAGCGGAACCGAACGTCGGCCGTAAGGAGTCGGCAGCCAGCCTGTAAGCCAAAGGTCAGGAATTCCAACCGTGTGGTCGGAATGGAGGTGCGTGAGAAATAAAACGTTCACCTCCCCAAGGGGGATATGCAGTTGCCATAAGCGCTGGCTCACACCTCTCCCTGCGTCGAAAAGCAACTTCTCTGATCCTGCTTCGACCAGCGTACTTGGTCCGAAGCGATCAATGGATGGATCCGGTGCGCCTGTGCCAAGGAGTGTTACTTTTAGACTCTGTGCCGCACCCAACATGGGAAGTAGGAGGCCGATCAAGACGAATATGACCAGATTTTTTTTCAGGATCATCAGTCATTCTCCAGAACCACTAGGTGTCGTGACTTTCATTGCGTCGGCCTATGACGGCAAGGGGTATTTAGGGGGACCGAGACGGATGATTCCCGTTTTCTCCCGCAGAGATTTGGTACGCGCATCGTACGCGGCTAGATCAACATGAGGCCGCTCGGACGACGAGTGAATAGGTATGCCAACGGCCATGAAGAACTTGTCGATGCCGCCTGGTGTGTAGACGTTGAGCAATTGTCCGCGACCCGAACCCATGTTCGTCCATTGATGGGGAACGTTGCGTGGGCCATATGCATAGGTCCCCGTGCCGCCGGTGGTGGTCTTGTCGCCGACAGTAATTTCGAAGGTGCCGCTTAACACAAAGAACGACTCATCCTCGTACAGATGCTTGTGCAGGGGTACGCCCTGATGGGGAGAGTTTTCGATCAGCATCCACGTGGTAGTGTTTCCCGTTTCGGAACCGGTGGCCTTCATAGTGAGGTTGTGGAATGGATACCAATACCACACCACTGCTCGGAAGTTGAGGAGACCTCAGCTGCGGTAAGCAGCGGAGGGAATAGATTCGCAGAAAGAAGTGGCGCCGCAAGAAAAGAACGGCGAAGCAGGGTGCGGCGTGTTGTGTGCATGACCAACTCCTAATAAGTTTTCCTCATCTCGAGCGCCGGCCTTCGATAGGATGGATGCGCCGCTATTCGCGATTTTTGACCTGATTTCTCGGTGTGTCAAGGTCGATTCGAAACATTGTGCAAGTTGGCGCATTCAGGCCAAGTCACTCATTGAACAAGATTCTTGGGCAAGCCTACGCACATAAGTCCTCATAAACGCTCTAGCGTCAGTTGACTACCCACGCGGAGAATACCTTTTGGTTCAGTAAACCGAAATTACGAATCGGCGATTTGGAAACTGACTCCCAGTGTTCTTCGCTACATACTGCACAATGCACCCGCACGCACTAAACTAGAGAAGCCATGTCAGATCACGAAACTCCTCTCCCCGAAGTCGACCTCTCCAACGCGGTAGAAGACTAAAGCAGGAGAACATACAGAATGCCAGTCGTCTTGCGAGTCGGCCCATACGTGTTCTTCTTCTTCAGCCTGGAAAACGATGAACCGCCTCACATCCACGTCCAGCGTGACAGAGATGTCGCCAAGTTCTGGCTGAATCCTGTGGCTTTGGCCTCCAATCGGCGTTATTCTGAACACGAGTTGACCCGAATCCGCACGCTGGTTGTGGCCAACCGGGATCTTCTATTGAGAGGCTGGCATGATCACTTCGGCGCAACCGACCATTGAGTTCGATGCAACTGCCGTAGGCGTTTCCTTTAGCGATGGCATGCTCCGCGTCAAATTAACCGACGGTCGCGAGATCGCTGCGCCCACTGGAGTACTTTCCGCGCCTGCGCGACGCCTCCCAACAGCAGCTCAATGATTGGCAACTGATCGGCTACGGGTACGGCATCCAATGGGAAGCTCTCGACGAGCACCTCTCTGTCAAGGGCTTAATGCGCCTCCACTAACCATTGCGTAGAATAACTGCAGTATGTCAGATCACGAAACTACTCTCCCCGAAGTCGACCTCTCCAAGCCCCCCGCCGAGAACATGGTCCGCGTCACCTTTGAGCCCGAAAACAAGACCGTCGAGTTCCCCTTCGACACCCTCCCCTACGAAGGTCACGGCCAGCCCATGTCCTTCCTCGACGTTGCCGAAAACTACGGCATCTTCCTCGACCACGCCTGCGGAGGCGTCGCCGCCTGCACCACCTGCCACATCTTCTTGAAGAAGGGCGCCGAAGGCGTCTCCGAACCCGAAGACCTCGAGCTCGACCGCCTCGAACTCTCCCCTGGCCTCCAGCTCAACTCCCGCCTCGGCTGCCAGTGCGTCATCGAGAATCCCGGAACCTACGTCGCCGAGATCCCCTCCTGGAACAAGAACTACGTCCAGGAAGGCAAGCCCGCCGCCGTCAAGAAATAACCGCTCGCCAGAGCACCGCACATCCGCCAGCCAACGCAGAAATCTGCGTTCACAAACCCGTGCGTCTCGAAACTAGCTTAAGTCACGCCNNAAACGCTGCTGAATGCGCACTATTTTCACCCGAATCAGCCCACTCAGGCCGAGAGCGGCTGATGGCAGCGCGCCTCCGGCCACTCCACCTCGGAGTGCCGTTTCGCCTCTGGAATCAACGTGATAGTCTGCTCGTGCTTGTCCCGGAGCACCGTCAGCACGACCCCACGCCCCTTCCCGGCATGCAACCACCTCGACCACTCCGCCGTAGACTTAACTGCAATAGAATCAACGCGTAAGACCACATCTCCAGCGCGTATTCCCACCTGCGACGCCGGACTATCAGGAACCACCGTCTCCACCAGCAAACCACCCCCCGTAGAAGACCCGAAATACATCGCCAACTGGGGCTCCATCGCCTCCAGCGCAAGCCCCGTAAACGGTGCGCTATGTAGCATTTGCAGTAAAAATCCAGCTCCATGCCCAGGGCTGACACTGGCCGCCGGAGGAGCGTCATATCCCTCCACAAACCCACTCACCACAGGCTCCCCCTCGTCGGTCAGCCGCTCCGGCAACGCCATCTTTGCCAACGCCTCCCGCTCCACCTCGCCACGGTATGCAAGTTGTGCATTTACAGCAACTTGCCTCCCACCACGTATCACCCCAAGAGCGATCTCCGTACCCACCCTGGCATCATGAATCCTCCGCCCAAGCTGATCCGCACCGGAAAGCATCTGCCCATTCAAACTCACAATCACATCATGCACGCGCAACCCCGCCTTCCCCGCCGGCCCGTCATGATCCACCATCATCACCTCTACCCCGCGCCCCCCCTTCAAATGAAGGGACGAAACCTGCTTATCGCTCAAATCCTGGAATTGAATTCCGAGATATCCGGGCGCATGCGGCGGAATTCCTCTAGGGGATGCTGCATGAGGCCCAGGCCCCAGAGAACTCACGCTTTGCCCAAATATATGGTGTGTAGAGTGCTCGGCGTGGGCCGTCCGCACCGTCAGAACAAGCGCCACCGACAGGACCAGCGCGAACAAAAAACATGCATCCCATCGCGCGAACACGCCACGGTTCGGCCCCCGCGCAGACCCACCGAATTCGATCCACTGCCTCATGGTTATTCGAAGCATGCCCATTACTGGATATCAGCCGATCCCTGCAGCACTTGAAACGACGCATCACGGATTGCCGGGTTCGCATCCTGCGATGAAACGGTTCGCAACACCTGGCGAACGCTGGAGTCAGCCTCTACGGGCGCCAGCATCGAGATGGCCTGCGTCCGCACATCCGCACTCTTGTCGTGCATCAGCGCATCCAGCACAGCATCACGCACGTGTTCGTCCTTTCCAACATACGGCTGTAGCCCATTCAGCGCCTTCAACCGCACCTCCGGGCTCTTGTCATAACGCAGGGACGATACCAGGATGGCGCGAATCTCATTGGTCGCACCGTCGTCACCATCGCAATTGTGTCCAGCGCGGCATTCGTTCGCGAGCAGCGCCACCGAGTCCGCATGTACGTCGCTGCTTGTCGCTAGCTTTGTACCCAGCAGCAACAGTTGGCGAATTTGAGGATCGTCGAGCGAGCCCTGCACCGTCTCCGGAACCAGACGGTTGTACTTCACCTGCACCAGTCCGGAGTTCGGCGTCTGCACAATACCCGAGACGCTCGCAATCGCGCCGTTTGCAGTATTTGAAAGAATCACAGACCGCGGAATTTGCGGGACGTGCGCTGCCTGGTATTTCGCAATGAGATTTCCGCCCAGAAAGCCGACTCCAAGAAGCAATGTCGCCAGTGCCGGAGCGCCTTGGAGAAATCCAAGCCAGCGAAATGCATTGCCGAAGAAGCGCTGCGAAATCGACCTTTGCGGCATGGAATCCAGTGCTTCATCGAGTCGCATTCGCGAAGCTGCCAGTAGGTTCGGCGAAGGCTCTACCATCGGCATCAACGCCAACTCCTCGTTGAGCGCCATCAGCGCATTCCACTCGCGGCTGCAATCCTCGCATCCGCTGAGATGCTGCTCGAGCGGAAATTGCAACTCGTCAGGAAGCTCTCCGTACTGTGCCAGGATGATGTTTTGTTGTGCGTGTTCACACTTCATATTGCGTACCTCTACGGCCTCTAAATTATCGTGCTGCACTTGCTGCCTTATGAGGGTCTATAGCCTTACTTGCCCACTAATGGCCCGAATCAACCTTCGTATTCGCTACCTTGCATCCGCGAGTCTTGCCCGCAGCTTCCTTGTCGCACGAAACAGCGTGTTCTTGGCTGTCTCTTCGGTCGTCGAAAGCATCTCGCCGATCGTCCTCAACTTCAATCCCTGAAAGTGCTTGAGCTCGAACACCGTGCGTTCGCGTGGAGTCAACTGATTCAATGCATCCTGAATCGCGGTGTTCATGGTCTTGCGTTCCAACTCCCGTGCAGGATTCGCGCTGGCACGACCGTCGGTCAAATTCGCCAGCAGATTCATCTCTTCGCCTGCTCCATCCAGCGCTGTCGACGGGTCCTCGCGCCGGCTCTTGCGACGTCGCAGTTGATCCAGACAAAGGTTCGTTGCAATCCGGTACAACCACGTGTAGAACGAGCACTCAAACCGGAAGTTCGAAAGATGGCGATAGGCTTTGAGAAACGCCTCCTGGTGCACATCCTGCGCATCCTGCTCATTGCCCAGCACGTGCATCGCGAGTCGCAACACACTGCGGTCGTACCGTCGTACCAGGGCATCAAAAGCCTCTCGATCACCCTTCTGCGCCGCGCGAATCAACTCGTCATCTTCAGCGCGCTGCTGCTGCCGAGCTTCCATCTGCTCGGCGGTGAGCTTGGTACGGGTTCCGGGTTGGGCGGCAGCGTTGGGCATCGCTACCGCTGATTTTACTGCCGCACCGCCTGCCTGCGTCTCACGCAGACCAAGTGCGAATGGACTAGGACGTCGGCGACCTTCGCCGCCGAGAACGATTACGTCGCTGCTGCTCATGCTTTTTCTGACTCCGGAGTCAGGGTAACTACACCTCGATAGACGCACACTGCCTTACAAACGTAAGCACCTCGACGCGAAAGTTTCGTGTCTCGCAGTAAACTTGTGACGATGCCCCGTCCTTCCACCACACTCTTCCCCGACGATACGAGTTCCAGCCCAGCGACTGGCTGGGTCACCGCCCACTGCGATGGGGGCGCCCGCGGCAATCCAGGACCTGCTGGCTATGGTGCTGTCCTGCAGGATGAGGCCGGTCTCATCCTGGCAGAGCTTTCCGAGTTTTTAGGCAACCGAACCAACAACTACGCCGAGTATTCCGGCCTGCTCGGCTGCCTCCAGTGGGTCCTGGATCACGACCATCGTCGTCTCCGCGTCGTCTCCGACTCGGAGTTGATGGTCAAGCAGATCCAAGGCAAGTACAAGGTCAATTCTCCTGATCTGCGCCCGCTTTGGGAGGAGGCGCGCCGTCGTATTGCGCAGCTTGAACGGTTCGAGATCAGTCACGCCCTGCGCCACAAGAACAAGGCGGCCGACCAGCTAGCGAACCAGGCGATGGATCGCGGAACTAACCGGCAACGCCCCGCCAGCGAGGCACCGACGCCGTTGCGCGCAACCCCCTCTCCATCTGCACCACCGCCGGCCAGTGGCGGCGGTGAACGCGCACTTCCGAATCGCAACACCGCTGCAAAACCTGCGCAAATGCTCCGCGGCTTTACCCGGGATGGAACCATTCATCTGCTCGGCGGCGCCAGCCTGCCGGACGGCGTTTTCGTCAAAATCATTCCGGAATAGGCACTTTTGTGGGTTCGGTTTGCATACGGGCTCAAGCGGGTTTGACGATGAACGCAGGCCCCAGACTATCCGTGCGCTGTCGCCATGGAGATTTCGCATCCGCTCCCCCTCCATGGCAATCTAAGAGGAACGTGACAACGGCTTCCAACAACCTGTATTTTCTCGATTACGCGGCTAGAGCGCTTCTNNCTAGCACTGTTCTTGCCGCGCAGAATGAGTCACTTACACAATCCCCCGGTTCTGGATTTGTGTTCACGGCGGCGGGTACGCAGCCTGGACCCGGCGGTCTTGCGATTGACCTGGCCAAGGACAGNNATTCGCCTGAAGTACGACCGGGCCAATGAGCGCGAAGTGAAGGGCGATACGCTGGGAGTGCTTGATGCGCTGCTCCCCAACCTGAACCTGAATGCCCAGAGCAGTGCGCAGCAGATCAACCTCGCAGCGATGGGTTTCAAGCCGTCGCTGATCAGCGGATTTGCGAGTTCTGGCCTGCTACCGCCCGGCTACGCCTTCTCGGAGATCGTCAAAGTTAACACCACGCAGGCGTCGATCCATGCCGATCAAGTGCTCTTCAATCTGCCGGATTATGAAGTGTTTCGCGGCACAAAGAATGAGACAGAAGTCGTTGCACTTACCACACTTACAGACCGCGGCGACCTTGTTCTCACGGTCGGAATGGCCTACCTGCAGGTGCTTGCCGATCAGGCCAACCTGACCAATGCCACGGCGCAACAAAAGGCGGCGAAGACGCTGTTCGATCAGGCGACGGACAAGCATAAGGCGGGGGTGGGAACGAACCTTGATGCGTTGCGGGGACAGGTCGAGTATCAGCAACGGGAGCAGACGGCGTTTGCAGCGCGGTCGACGCTGGATAAGGACATGATCCAACTGGCGCGGATTCTCGGTCTTCCTGCTGGACAGAAGCTGCAACTGACTGATACTGCGCCCTTTGCGGAGCTTGCGGAGATGGATCTCGAAGCCGCGAAGATTACGGCCTACAAGCATCGCAAGGATTTATTGAGTCTGGAACAGCAAATTGCATTGACAGAGCGGGAGCAGAAAGCTGTTAAGTACCAGCGTTTGCCTACACTTGCGTTCAATGGATACTACGGCGTCATCGGTCTGACAACGGGGTCGTATCACGGGAATTTCAGCGCGGTGGGCTCGTTGAAGTTTCCTATTTATCCNNCTCGTTGAAGTTTCCTATTTTTCGCGAAGCGGGGCAGCGCGGGGAGCAGGATGTGGTGAATTCAGAGCTGATGGAGTTGCATCAGCGGGAGGCGGATTTGCGCGTTGCGATCGACTCTCAGATTCGTTCGTCGATGCTGGATGTGCAGGCAACAAAGGAGTTAGTGAAGGTTTCGCGGAGCAATGTGGAGCTCGCGCAGCAGGAATTGGGGGATGAGCGGGAGCGGTTTACGGCGGG
>DHWW01000351.1 GCA_002413385.1 Granulicella sp. UBA5172 | reverse complement strand
GACCGGACCAGCCTGAACGCCCTGAGCGGCGCCGTCAACGAGGTCGCCTCCGCACCCCGAGCCCTGACCGGCATCGTCGCCTGCAGAGACGGCGCCATTTTCGCCTGCAGAGAGAGCGCTGGTTTTGCTTCCGGCGACGCCACTCGGTTCGGCCTTGACATTGCCGGGCCGCAGATCGAGTTCGCCCACTTTGGAGCGGCTGCCAAGATCGACTAGTGAGATCGCATTGTCGGAAATATCGGCTGCAGCCAGAATTTTGCCGTTGGCCGTTACGGCCAGGTTAGCGACCATCGGTTTCTGATGGTAGCCAGCGGCGGTCGTGTGGCCGAGCGCCACCGGCGCGCCGGTTTCCTCCCAAACGCCGTTCGCTTTGGCAAACACGTGGACATTGTCATCAACTCCGCCGGAGACGTAGAACTGATTGCCGGCTGGCGCGAAGGCGAGGCCGCAGAAAGTATTCGGCACCTGCAAGACCTGCGTCTGCTGAAGGCGGCCATGGGTCACATCAAAGACGAACACATACTCGTTCGAGTCGGCAGCAACCTGATGGCCTTGGTCATTGTTGAGTCGATTAAAGCCGCTGGTAAGAACCAGCAACGTGTTTCCGTCGGGACTCATCGCCGACTTGACCGCCTGACCGACGGTATAGCCAGGAAAATCCTTAAGTCCCGGGTTGAGCTTTGAGAACACTGCGCCCGGGGGCGCGAGCGGCGTGATGATCTGACCCGACGGCATCATTTGCGGCTGGGAGGTGTCGCTTTGGGCAACCGCCGGAGCAACCAAGGTAGCGAGAAATCCTGCTGAGAGCATGCTCTCAGCCAGCAGGCCGATCCAGAATTGTCTATTCATCAAGTCGTTCTCCGGTCATGGAAGCATCCGATATCGTTGAAGCACTGCGGCAGGGACTCCTTCAGCGATGGGCAAGCCCACGTCATCGCCTGAAGCGTCATGTCGAAGTGTTCCAACCTAGGCCCCTCACAGACGCCCAGCTTACGGTGACACTCCGATTGAAAACTACGTTTGGTAGGATTGGAGACTACGTTTGGGTAGTTTGCGACACGGCCTAACGTGCCTCAAATCAAGGGCGGCAAGTATCTCGAACGGCTGGCCGCCCAAGTGCGGGGTCGGGCAGCGCTGTGCCCCCAGGTGTGGTGAAGTGGGGTGGCCGCCGATGGTCTCGGCATCTCGTTTGGTGACATACTGAGATGTCACAGCTTGAGAACAAAACGGGAAGCTCGATTGGAATAGGTATCCGTAGGAGAGTTGGCCATGCAACATGCAATCAGATAGGCCGTTCCATGTCATGACCAAGCCGACGGGGCCGATCTGCAACTTGGATTGCTCCTACTGCTTCTACCTGGAGAAGGAGCAGCTCTATCCCGACACCAAGCATTGGATGATGCGGGACGACCTGCTGGAATCCTATATCCGGCAATACATCGAAGCGCAACCGGTGGATTCCATCAGCTTTGCCTGGCAGGGGGGCGAGCCGACACTGCTTGGGGTTGAGTTTTTCGAGAAGGTCATCTCGATCCAGAAGCGCTACGCGAACGGAAAAACAATCCATAACGCCCTGCAGACCAATGGCGTTCTGCTGAACGATCCATGGGGGGAGTTCCTCGCGCAGAACAACGTTCTCACCGGGCTCTCCATCGACGGTCCCCGTCACCTGCATGATTTCTACCGTGTCGATAAAGGCGGACAGCCTACCTTCGATCGCGTCATGCGTGGACTTGAGGTGTTGAAACGCCATGGCGCAGCCTTCAATACGCTGACGGTCGTCAGCAATCGCAACGCGGAAGAGCCACTTGATGTCTATCGCTTCTTGAAAGAGATGGGCAGCGGCTATATGCAGTTCATCCCGCTGGTTGAAAGAATCGTCAGCGGGTCAACCCCAGACGGCTTAGTTAGGATCAAGCCCACAAGTTCCCAGGAGGAAGAGCGCGATGATGCCGCAGTCGCGCCTTGGTCGGTGGGCTCCAGCCAATACGGTGAGTTTCTGTGCACGATTTTCGACTACTGGGTCCGACATGATGTCGGCAAACAATTTGTACAGATATTCGATGTGGCGCTTGAGGTCTGGGCAGGTGCTGGCGCCAGTCTCTGCGTCTTCAGCGAGACCTGTGGAAGCGCGATGGCGCTCGAGCACACAGGCGACTTGTACTCCTGCGATCACTTCGTATACCCCGACCATCTTCTTGGGAACATTCTGGACACACCGATGGCCACTTTGGCGAGCTCCGCCCAGCAGGTCACCTTTGGGCAGAATAAGCGCGACCTGCTTCCCCGGTACTGCCGGGAGTGCGATGTGCGGTTCGCCTGCAACGGCGAATGCCCCAAACATCGATTCCTCACAGCGCCCGACGGCGAACATGGGCTTAATTATCTTTGCGGATCGTATAAACGCTTCTTCCATCACATCTCGCCGGCAATGGAATTCATGGCACGGGAGTTATATGCACAACATGCGCCAGCCAATGTGATGGGGTGGATGGCACGCTCTGATCTGGCGTCGACGGGTGATTCCAAGCCCCCCGAGAAACTCGCCTTGCATCTGCGGCAGCGGGAAGAAAACGAAGCAGTGTTGCGGAGCATGATGAATTAAGGGAAATTCCCGGCATCCCCTCGCAACCACCGAATCACAGCACCGCCTCATCAAGGACCATGCAACCGCCTGACGCTAGAGCAGAAGGACTATGCTGTACCCGGTTGAGAGGCAGTGTGAACCAAGCATTGGCATCCTCGGGTGTAAGGAGTTTGAGGGCTTCTGCGATGGTTTGATCGAGTGCCTCTTTCGTGCGTGCTTTGGCCGAGCGGAGCAGTTGTTTGAGTTTTGCACAGGCCTTTTCGATGGAGTTCAGATCGGGCGAGTAGGGCGGCAAGTAGAGCAACTCTGCTCCTGCTTTTTCGATCAGTTCCCGCACTCCGTTGACCTTGTGCAAACTCAGGTTGTCCATCACCACCACGTCGCCGGGCTTCGCGGACACGAAGCGTCCGCGCTTTACCTATCAGATCGTGATGACGCTCATGGCCAAAGACTCTCCAGCCGTAGTGCCCAGGGGTGCTCCCCTCCCCGAAATCATTCAAGATACTTGGGTGCCAAGCGCATCTGATTTCCGTTACTGGGGGTCGGACAAAAGTCGGACCAAATGGACGACCTATTCGGCTATATCGCTGAAACAAAGAGACTTAAACTGGACGATCAAAGGTCTGCAAAATGTTTATGCGTCGGTT
>DHWW01000294.1:151-17635 GCA_002413385.1 Granulicella sp. UBA5172 | reverse complement strand
AGACAGGAGAAGCACACACCTGCTACATATTCCACACGTGGCGCAATCCAATAGCGAAGGTGGCATAAACATATCACGCACGCCGGCCCAGGAGCGCTCAAAGGAGTACCCAACACTCATCTCATCAAAAAGTCGGCGGCGTATTGATCCATAGCAGCACCGCTTCCACATCGCCTACATTGCTCCATCGGTGCGTCTGATGGCTGGAGAAGTACAGGCTGTCCCCCGACTCCAGCCGGTAATGCTCCACCTCATCCAGCCAGAACTCGCAGCTTCCGCTCAGCACGTACAGAAACTCCTCGCCCTCATGATGATACGAACCACCGCTCGACGCTCCGGGCGCAATATGAAACATGTGCGGCTCCATCGCTCGCTCGCCCTCGGCCAGCAACCTCGATATTGATACCCGGCTCGTTCGAAAGGCTCTTTCGGTCGCTCGGGCGCACCAGCTTGTGCTGTGTCGTCGACTTCGTAAACAGCGCCAGCACGTTCGAGTCATAGATCACAGACAGCTTCTGCAAGCTCGCCACCGACGCATTCGCCTGTCCGCGCTCCACGCAACTCAGAAAGCTCGCCGACAGTGCCGATTTCTGCGCCGCCTCCGCGAGTGTCAGCCCACGCTGCAATCTCAATTTGCGCAGTCTCACCCCGAGCGTATTCGATGGCTTTTCTGGAGACGCCTCTCCATTCGCCAGGGCTGCGACGCCAAGCACATGACGAATCGCATCCGGATTCAGGTTCTGCCCCACTCGCAACTGATGAATCTGCTTCAGCCGCTCGACATCCTCCGGGCGGTACACACGGTAGCCGCTCTCGGAGCGATGCGGCCGCGCCAGGCCCCGCTGCTCCCAAAGTCGCAGCGTCGAGGGGCTAACGTTAATCATCTTTGCAACTTCAGAAATCGTGAAATGAACGCCTGACACGATGCTCTGTCTAATCGATGTATCTGTCATAGAGGCAAGAAAATGCAATGAATATCTAAGTTACCCGATCCTACCTCAACTGGACACGTTATACACCGAATAGATTTGCCCGCTCCATCCACCACGACACGGCAACCTCAGGGCAGCAGTTTGAACGTCGCGTGCTCTGTCGCATTCTCATCCGAACCAACCCATACGTCGAACACCCCTGACTCCATTCCCCAATGATGCGTCTGTGGACTCCAGAATCCCAGGTCCTTCGTATCGAGCGTCAGGATCACCGTTCGCTTCTCATGCGCCTTCAGCGTTACCCTCTCAAACCCCTTCAACTCCCGCACCGGCCGTGACGCGCTTCCTGCTCGCTGATGCGTATACAGCTCCACGACCTCGTCTCCGTCCCTCGAACTCGTGTTCTCCACATCCATCGAAACCTTCAGCGTCGATCCAGCATGAACCGACGGCTCTGCCAGCTTCAAGTTCCCCATCATAAAGCTGGAATAACTTAGACCATAGCCAAACGGATACAGCGGCGCGCTCGTCCCATCCCAATACCTCGTATTCAGCGCTTCCGGAATCTGCGTCAGGTTGCGAGCGTAGTTGATCGGAATCTGCCCAACATTCCGTGGCCACGCGATCGGCAGCTTGCCCCCGGGGTTCGCATCGCCCGAGAGCAGATCCGCAATCGCATCCCCACCCTCGGTCCCCGGATACCACGCTTCGAGGATCGCCGGCACGTGCTCCGACGCCCAGGTAATATTCAGCGGCCGCCCATTCAACAGCACCAGCACCACCGGCTTGCCCGTTGCCACAGCAGCCTCCAGCAGCTGCTCCTGCTTGCCCGGCAGCACCAGGCTCGACCGCGACGCACGCTCGCCGCTCATGCTCTGCAACTCTCCCAACACCAGCACCGCAACGTCCGACTGCTTCACCAGGTCGATCGCATGGTGGAACTCCGTGTCCCGCTCTGCCTCGGTCTTCATCGTCGGCTTCGGGCTTGCAAACTGGTCATCGAAGATCGATGGCTGCTCCCGTTCAATCTCTACGCCCTTCGTATACGAAATCCGTGCCTCCAGGCCAAACCTCTTACGCATCCCCTCCAACACGGTGACCGAGTCCGCAGGATGTCCCGCCAGGCTCCACGAACCCATGATGTCCGCCTTCGAATCAGCCAGCATCCCGATCACCGCAATCGACTTGTACTCCTTGCTCAGCGGCAGCAGATGTCCCTCGTTCCGCAGCAGCACCGCAGTCCGTATCGTGGTCTCGCGTGCAGCCTCGCGCTGCTCCGGTGTCACCAGCTGCGCTGCCGCGTTGGGCACATCGATGTACGGGTTCTTGAACAAATCCAACCTGTACTTCGTCATCAAAATATCTTCCACGGCAGCATCGATCGTGGCTTCCTTCACGAGCCCCTCTTTTACTGCGGCAGGCAGTTCATCGCGAAAACTGTGGCTGGTCATCTCCATCTCCACGCCCGCATTCACCGCCCGCACCGCGGCATCTTCATCATCCCGCGCAAACCCGTGCGTCGTCAGACTGCGTACCGATTCCCAGTCACTTACCACCATGCCCTTGAACTTCCAGTCGTCGCGCAGCACGTCATGCAGCAGGAAGCGGTTGCCCGTTGCCGGTACGCCATTCAGATCCATATAGGCGCTCATCACCGAGCCAGCACCCGCCTCGATCGCCGCATGGAACGGCGGCAGATAGACATTCCATAGTTGCTCATCCGAGAGATTCGACTCTTCATAGTCGCGTCCCCCCGATGCCGCTCCATACCCCGCAAAATGTTTGACGCACGCAAGAATATGGCCTGGCGCCCCGAGATACGCACCCTGAAAACCCCTCACCTGCGCCGCCGCCATCCGCGATCCGAGGAACGGATCTTCCCCAGCGCCTTCCACGATGCGTCCCCACCGAGGGTCCCGCGCGATATCGACCATCGGTCCAAACGTCCACTGAATGCCCGTAGCGCGGGCCTCTTTCGCAGCCATCGTCTGTTCGCGCTCCGCTACCGAAGGGTCCCAGCTCGCCGCCATCGCCAACGGCACGGGATAAATCGTCCGAAAGCCGTGGATCACATCGAAGCCAAATAGCAGTGGAATATGCAGACGACTCTGCTCTACAGCGACATGCTGTAAGCGATTAATTTCGGCAGCATCCGTAATGAAGAGAAAGGACCCAACCTCTCCCTTCCGAATCATCTCGTCGACCGGCCGATCCGGCTTCGAGTTCAGGGGTACCTGGCTCATCTGACCGATCTTTTCTTCGAGCGTCATCTTTTTAATCAGGTCGTCTACGAACGCGCGAGCCTCTGCGTCGGAACCCGCAGACCCCGTGGACCTGGTCTCTTGATGCGCAGAGACCTGGCTCCACGGAGCTGACGTGTACACGGACGAAGCACCCAGAATGGTCGCAACGGTAGAAAACATCAGCAACGCAGGGACAGCACGTAGGCGCAAAGCAGATCTCCAGGTTCTTGCATTTCATCCGCTGCGTCCTCAAGAAAAGACAGTCGCGCAATTCAGGGAACTGATTTTGCGGCCAACAGAGTAGAGATATTGTAGACAAACGTTTGTTTCGCTGTCTACTCTTCGACGAACGAAGCGCCTCAACGACCCTCTGCATGCCTATTATTTTGCAGTCCCGCCCTGTAGAACATTCCGGTCTTGCTATGCTGATCAGAGCGTACATTCATGGCTATGCGAGATGCGAACGACCCCTCTGCTAAATCACCTGGCCATCGCCCACGCCGGGTAAGCCTCAAGGATTTAGCACGGCACCTCAATCTAAGTCCCTCCACCATCTCATTCGTTCTCAATGACACGCCCGGCCGCTCGATTCCAGAGCCGACCCGCCAGCGCATTCGCGCCGCCGCCGCCGAATTCAACTACAAACCCAACATGATCGCCCGCTCGTTGCTGGGCAAGCCCATGCGAAGCATCGGCATCCTTCTCCCCGTACTCGGCGAGGGCTATCACTCGCAGGTACTCTCCGGCATCGGCGATCTGCTGATGGAAGAAGGCTACTTCTACTTCACCGTCCATCACCGGCACAAGCAGAACCTCATCACCGAGTATCCAGCACTGCTCCAGGCCCGCGGCGTTGATGGCATTCTCGCCATCGACACCAAGCTCATCGATCCTCTCCCGCTGCCAACCGTCCTGATCGCCGGCCACACCACCTTGCCCGACATCACCAATGTCGTCCTCGATCATGAACTCGCTGCGCGCCTCGCGCTGCAACACCTCTACGATCTCGGTCATCGCAAAATCGTCTTCATGAAGGGGCAGTCTGTCAGCACCGATACAGAGCTTCGCTGGGCCGCCACCATGCAGGTCGCCAGCGATCTCGGTCTGGCCATGGATCGGCGCCTCACCATTCAGCTGGCCAAGGATTCCACCTCCCCGGAGATCAGCTACCCCGGCATCCACGATCTCCTTGAGGCCCGCCAGAAGTTCACCGCGATCCTATGCTTCAACGACATCGCCGCAATGGGTAGCATCCGCGCACTCCACGACTCCGGTCTCAACGTCCCCCGCGATGTCTCCATCGTTGGCTTCGATGACATTGAGTCAGCTTCCTACCAGGTCCCCAGCCTCACCACCATTCGACAACCCCTCAAGCTCATGGGAAGCACGGCAGCGGCTGCTCTCCTCCGCCGTCTTGCCCACGAATCTCTGCCCCCGTTGATCGAGTTGGAGCCGAAGTTGATTGTGCGTGAGTCCACGGCACCGCTGCGACACGAGCCTTCCACGAAACGACCGCATTAACTCCGTCTCCCGCTAAGCTCGCGCAACTATTTCGCTGGATCTTTCACGGCAGTGTCGGCACTCATCTTCTGGTAGATCGTCTTCAGCTTCTCACGCATGTCCTTGTATTTCTTATAAGCGTCGAGTTCCCGCTGCATATCATCCGTGCGATGCAGTTTCCGATAGACAGCACTGAGCCGAAAGTGTGCAAGATCATTCGTAGGATCTGCGGCAATCACCTTCTCCAGCAGCGGTTGCGCTGCTACCGGGTCTCCGTTTTCCGAGAGCACATTCGCCAGGCCGATCGTCGCATCCGCGTAATTTGGCTCAAGCTTCAGCGCCCGCCGGTAGTACGCCTCACCCGCATCCAGATCGCCCTTCTCCACCTCAATATCACCCATCCGACTAGCAGCCTTGGGATCGCTCGGATTCGTCTCGACCGCAAGCTTGTACTGCTCCTCTGCCTCTGCATGCAGCCGCTGATCGTCAGAAGCATGCAGCGCCTCAGCCAGTTCAAAATGAATTCCCGGAAGATTTGGATCCAGCGCCAGCGCCTTACGCAGATTCCTGATCGTCCCTGCTAGGTCCTGCGTCCGCTGCAGTTCATGGGCAATCGCCTGGTGCAACTGCGCCGAATCCGGCGCCACCAACGACAAGCTCAGCAATGACTCGGCCATCAGGCTTGAGTGGATCCGGTACGACGTGTACAGCAGGCTCGGATCGGTTGGCCTCAGCTTCAGCAGCGCTGCAATCACATCCGCCGCCTTGTTTAGATCATCCGTCGCCGCGTAGCCCTCAATAAGATCGAGGCCGACTTCAATCTTCAGCTTCTCTTCGTCAATATGCGGATAGGCAGCCTCCAAATCACTTCGTCCCTGCTGCTCATCCGCCGTTCGCCGCTCCGCCATCCCCAGCAGCGACCGAATCTTCCAAAGGTCCGGCTTCATCGCAATCGCCGCGCGCAGCTCCGGCAGCGCCTTGTCGTACTCCCCACGGAAGAACAGCAGCACGCCCAGATTCGCCCGAGCGTCCATATTCTTCGGGTCCAGCGCGACCACCGCCTGCAGTTCCGGGATAGCCTTCGCCGGCTCTCGCTGGCTCAAATACTGCTGCGCCAGGCGCTCATGGCGAGCAAGCTCGCTCTGCTGCGACGAGATCGTCTGCCCCACACACGAAACAGTTGCAATACACAGGGCCGCCGTAAGGCCGTAGTACTTTGCTAAGCGCATAACACCTTGAATCATACTCATTCCGTATCCGCTCTTTAAAGACGAAGGGACGACCAGAGGCCGTCCCTTCGGGTTGCTGTGAATGAATTAGAACTCCAGACGAGCGCCAAGCTGCACAACGCGTCCACCGCCCTGCAATCTCCCATTGATCTGCTTACCCTTGAAGAGGTTCTCCGGATAGGCTTGTCCCGGCGTCAGGCTGCCGGTCGACAGATTCGTCGACGGGAAGCCGAAGCTGGGATGGTTGAACGCATTGGTGGCATCTCCACGAATCTGCAATTTGACATTCTTGTAGATGTCAAAATACTTGCCGGCGGACAAATTCACCAGCTCGATCCCCGGTCCGTAGAGGCTGTTCCGTCTTACATTGCCGAACGTTCCATTAGCCGGCAACGTAAAGGCTGCCGGGTTGTACCACTCCTGGATGGAACGACCATGAACTGGTCGGGGCGACACTCCCGAATAGTTCGGGAACACAGATCCGGCCTGCGCATAGCTGTTCGCACTTGTCGTTACCGTGAACGGATTGCCGCTCGTGAGTTGAATGGTGGTCGATACTTCATATCCGCCAACAAGCTTATCGAGCAGGTAGTTATGGTTGAGGTACTGTCTCCCCATGCCGAACGGCAGCTGATAAACCGCGTTGCCCTTGAAGGCGTTGCGGACATCGAAGTTCGAGTTGCTGTAGTTCGCTCCAGGATTGTTTGCGATCTGGTAAGGCTGCGGGCCCGCACGGCTCCCCCATCCCGAAGAATCGGCATCGTCCAGGAAGTGTGACCAGGTGTAGTTGAAGTTGAACGCCAGACCGGCAGACAAACGCCGCTGTACCGTCACCTGCAACGAGTTGTAGTTGGAGATTCCGTTGTTCGTGCTCCCGCTAATGCCCCCATATTGGGGGTACGGACGGAAGGCCTTATCGTTTGGAGAAAGGTCCTGCAGCGGAACCTGGTTCAGGCTGGTTGGAAAGTTGAGGTTGAATCCATGGCTCGCGACATAAGCGACCTCAAACTCCATGTTGGTTCCGATTTCCGTCTGCGTCGACAAGTTCCACTGGTAGATCTTTGGATCAGGTGTGTGAAATTGCGTGTACGTCACATTCTGTCCATTGAATCTGGTCGGATCCGTCGAAGCCGCTGTGTAAGGAAGTGGGTTGCCGGTCTGGAAGTTCGTGCCCGTTCCACTCAGGATCGTGATCGGATTAAGACCGTTGGTCTGATCAGAGATGCTGCCCGAGCTGCTGACTGCCGCACCCATACCGCCGCCATACGTATCGAGGCTCAGGTTATAGGCGTACAGCCCAAAACCGCCGCGAATCGTCATCGTAGGGACCGGTAGATACGCGAAGCCAAGACGAGGCAGAACCGTCGAGAACGTTGTGTCCTCCAGTGATCCGCGCCCGTTTGCCTTCGTGCTGCCATACCAGTAGGCACCCAGCGTATTGGTCGCAGGATTCATGACCGTCGGATCGAAGACTGCCTCATTGCCATGAATCTCACTCCATCCATGACGAATCTGGTAGCGCACACCCACATTAAGCGTCAGGTTTGGCCTGATCTTGTAGTCGTCCTGCACAAACATCTGCGGGCTCTTCAAACGAGCACCGTACTCAGGAGAAACAGCGGCGTTCCAATTCTGTGCCTCACCTAACAGGAAGTCAGCATAGTCTGCTCCCGATGCTCCATTAGGAGATGCTTTTCCCGTCCCCGGATCAACCGCCCAGTTCTGCGTATACTGGCCCGAGAACTGGTAGGCTCCTGCGTTGGTGTTACCCCATGCCGTGGAATCATCGCGCGCGAACTGCACCTCGCCACCGAAGTGGAGAACATGCTTGCCGCGAATCATCGTCACTACGTCAGAAGGATCGAAGACATGCTCCTTGTAGACAGAATTGCTGCTGGGCTGAACCCAGGCGTACGGATAATTCGTGATGAATTGGATCGCCGGGAAGTCATCTGCCTTGGCTGCTTGCCAGCCCAACGCGGCCGCATAGCCCTTGCCCAGTGCCATATCCACGTAAAAATTGCCCTGATATGTATAGCCGAATCGAGCTTCGTTGATCGTGTTCGAGTTGATGGTCCAGACGTCAGAAACCTCTGAGTTATAGCTCTCCACATCGCCGTTCTGGCAACCGACAGGGCACGCCGAGACAGTGTTTGGAAAGAACGCCGGGTTGTCACGCGTCGTTACCGAAGCCGTGAAACGGTTGTGCTGCGTGATGTCATAGTCCAACCGGCCAAAGTACTTCTTGTACGGATTGCTGCTTGCTAGTTGCGCGTAGAAGTTATTCTGGATAATCCCGTTGTTGTTGTTGCCCGGAAGGAACTGCCCTCCAGCAATGTGGTTGGTCGGTGTCGGGTAGAACTTCTGGAAGTTCTGTGCAACCTTGTCCTGCAGCGCCACCGGTACTGCGTTGGTCCCATACTCACTCAGAAAGGACTGCCGCACTGGATAGGGATTACCCGCCGAATCATGCGCAATCGTCTGCGTGGTCGGATCGTAGATCAGCGGTTGTCCCGTGAAATCGCCCGCCATCACCTGGGTCGTCGGAATACTGTTGGTACCCGAGCTGCTGCCATGCTGGACCGTTTGATCGTAGTTGAAGAAGAAGAACGCCTTCTTCTTCAGGATCGGTCCACCAATCGTGCCGCCGAAGTTGTTGTACCGCAAATGAGGTATGCCCGCGGTGTTCCCGTAGAACAGATAGTTCTTCGCGTTGAAGTCATCGTTCTTCATGTACTCATACGCGCTGCCATGAAACTGGCTGGTTCCACCCTTGCTGATCTGGTTGAAAATGATGCCGCCAATGCCGTACTGCGCGGAGAAAGCAGACGTCGAAATCTGTACTTCGGCTACATCTTCAAAAACAGTGGTGTCCGCATTGGCGCTGTGAGACAGCGTGCTCGTCGTACCATCTGCCAGCACGTTGCTATACGGCAGATTGCCGTTCGCTGAAATTTCCTGTCCAGGATTCGTCGAACCCTGCGAACCGCCCGTCGTACCGGAAGATCCCGGAATCAGAATTGCAAAGTTCTCCCAGGTCTGCCCTACGTTTGGCAGAGCCGCCATCGCCTTCGCCTCAAGCGTCGTCGACTGTTCACCCGTCTCCGTCGTCAGCAGCGGAATGTCGGTATTCACCACGACTTCCTGGCTCGTCGACCCAACCTTCAGCGCCGCATTTACCGCCGACGTTCCAACCTGCAACGTAACCGAGGACCGCTCAAACTTCGCAAAACCCGTCTTCTCAAACGTGAGCTTGTAGTTGCCAACCACGATCGATGAGGTGTCATACAGTCCCGCGTCATTGGTGACAAGAGTCTTCGTCACCCCCGTATTGTTGTTCGTCACGGTGACCGTCACGCCCGGCAGCAAAGCTCCTGTCGAGTCCGTCACCGTACCGCGGATGTCGCCCGAGTTCGTGCTCTGTGCATAGGCGCTGCCCAGCCCCAGAACCCCGATCACCGCGACGGCAATCATCCTAAAGATTGACCACTTTAACTTCATAATGCCTCCCAAATTCCTACTACTGCCGTCCAGTTCAACCATGTGCAGGTCTAGACAAACGTTTGTCTTTATGCTGATGGAAAACCGGGGACAATATTGCAGGAACGGTCAGACGCTTGTCAAGTCCTCATCTTTCGTCGCCCCTATCCCGATCAATACTGCTCAACCCCTCCACCNNTTTACTGCACGGAGTGACCCATCTCTTCCCTCAAGGTAGGTGGGGTCCACTCTGCCGCCCACTCCTCATCGATCCCCGCCCATGATCCATCCGAATTCCTAGCCTGCATAAATCCAGTCGCAGGATTAAATACATGCTCATAATTCAGCGACGCTTCATAAAGAACTTGTAGTCATCCATCTTGCCAAGCTTCCTGGCTATCTGCACCGCGCATCAATCGTCATAAGCATCTTCGAGCGTTCGCGAAGCAGACTCCACTGTTACCACACCTCAATCAGAAACAGTGCAAAGCATTTACTTGCCTACGGCGTACTTTCCCTGACAGTTAAAATCTGATCCACTTTCACGTTGGTCAGCACCTGCTTCACGCCGGTTGGCCATGATAACTCCAGCCGATCGATCATCGTGTCGCTTCCCAACCCGAAATGGACCCTCTTATCGCTCGACGAGTTATAACCAACCGCCGTTGTCGCCTCGTTATATTGAGCACCACTCCGCGTAATCACCTTCACCTTCGTTCCAAGCCCATCCCGATTATCCGCAACCCCTATCAGCTTAATGATGATCCAATGATTCTTATTCACCGTCTCATTCATCATCACCTCTGGATGACCATTCAGGACAGTGACGACAGCGTCCATTCTCCCGTCGTTATTAAGATCTCCAAAGGCCGCTCCACGATGAGCTGCAGCAACTCCAAAACTTGCTCCTGCCTCGGCGCTCACATCTTCGAACGCCAGGTTCCCGAGATGATGCAAAACCTTGTCTGGCATAGCGTACGGCCGATGTTCTACCGCCATCGCATTATCGAGAATCGCCGCATTAGCAGTGAACTCTATCCTTGTTTCCATCATTGTCGAAGTCAAAGATACCGGTCCCCCATCCGGTCGACCGGCTTGTCTCATTCGTCAGGCCCGACTTGGTCGTGGCATCTTCAAACTGTCCGCCGCCCAAATTTGCATAGAGGGGGAAACTATCTCCGAACATAGCGGTATGAAAGATGTCCGGGCGCCCGTCATTATTTAAATCGCGAAAATCCGTACCCATTCCTGCTACAGTCCGCCCATTATCCGTGTAGGCCACCTGTGCGATAGCAGCTACATCCGTAAAGGTTCCATCTCGATTGTTATGCAGCAGAAAATTTGAAAACGTGTCATTGGAAACAAAGATGTCGTCAAAGCCGTCCCCGTCATAATCTGCGAAGGCCACTCCCATTCCTTTGCCAACATAATCCGCAATGTGCGATGCCACGGATACATCAGTAAAAGTACCATCTCCATTATTTCGATACAGAATATTTGAACTTCCCATGAAGTCATTAGGGGCACAATACGCTGGCAGCTTGTTCACGTGACATAGCGCAGCACTCTTCAGCTGATAACTCAAATAATTCACAACAAATAGATCAAGCTTTCCATCATGATTGTAATCAATCCACCCAGCAGTTATAGACCATGCTTTCCCTATTCCAGCTGTAACTCCATCTACATGGGCCCTTGCAGTTACATCAGTAAATGTTCCATCGCCGTTATTGTGAAAGAGTTGGTTCTTATCAAAGCCAGTGACATATAAGTCAACGAACCCATCATTGTCATAGTCCCCTGTCGCCACTCCCATGGAATACCCCAGTCCCGAAAGGCCCGCAGCCGCAGTTATATCCGTATAGGTGCCATCACCGTTATTGCGGTAGAGCCGATTCCAATAACTCGGATCTCGCTTGTCCAGCCTCGGGATAGCCGCTCCATTGGTAAAGAAAATATCCAGCAGACCATCATTGTTGTAGTCGAATAGCGCAACCCCACCCGTCATTGTTTCAATCGAATAGCGCTGGGGCGTAACGCTATTTCTCTCAACAAAGGTGATCCCGGAAGATTGAATGTTCATTTCGAAATCCGATGATCTGCCGATTCGGTCTCCCTGCTTTTTCGGAGGTCTGGTGCGCAGAAGTCTCTACCGGTTTCGCTCTCGCCATGGACCGTTGCCCAGACAGGGGCAGCAGAAATCCAAAAGGCTGTAGCACAAATAGCCCCACCACCCATCGAACCAATGTCCTATCTACTCGGACCCTCTCTGCTCCCCTGGCCTGAAGGCTTGTGACCCCACGTGGCATAGCGCACACAGACCTCTCTCCGGTAGACAGCAACTGCAATCAGCACCTACATCATAGATGCCCTGGTTGAATTGAAACCAGTTCACCTTCGCGATTCCGGCACTTGATCCTCTGAAGACGATATACAGATCATGCAAGCCAGATGCTCCTGCGACAGGCGCGCTCACCGTCTCCCACGTCTGCCATCCTCCCGCCACAGGCAGCTTTGCTGCCGCCACCAACGATCCACTCAAACTATCTAAATGAAATTCAAGCGTACTTCCACTCCAGAGCCCATCCCCAGCGGACGCGATATCCCAATCATCCCATTGTTGCTTACTCGTCCATCGTGTAAGGCAGCGCAAACCGACCAATCTGAATAATGCTGTGTTCCGCAGGCGCCCAGATCTTTACCGAAACAATCGGCAGCGGTTGCATGAGCGGATGGGCGATGATCGTGCCGCGCTCAACCCCAGTCTCCGCCTCGTAAATATGCACTGCCAATCCGTCCGTTGCTCGAGTCCACCCAATCGCGTAGTTCCCTTTCGGCAGCAGAATGTTGGCTCCAATCCGCACCGGACTCTGCACCAGAAGATAGTGAGAGTACTTACCATTTGCCGCATATCCAGCGGTGATCAGCACCACCGCAGCAACGACCTTCCCGCGGCCATCGATCACCCCGGTCGCCGTGCGCATCTCGGTTTCGATGCGCTCTTTCTCCACCGGCGCCCGCGCCGGAAGCACTGCCGCCAGTTCAGCCGGCGTCGCCGCGCGCCACTCTCGCCGGCCTTGCCCACTCTTCTGTGCGCTCCCTGTCCCGGCCATCGGCAGCAGGCACGCCATCGCCAAGCACAACACTCGCATCCGCATTGTCATCACCTGTGACTCACCAGGCCGCGCTGGATTGCGACCGTTGCTGCATGGGTTCGATCCGCCACGCCAAGCTTTCCCAGCAGGCTATTGATGTGCGTCTTCACCGTTGCTTCCGAAATAAATAGATCCGCCGAAATCTCCTTATTCGCCCTTCCGGCAACGATCCTTTCCAGCACGCTCAACTCCCGCGCCGTCAACTCCTGCCCACTCAAACGCTCGGCCAGTTTCTCCGCAACCGAAGACGGAATATGCAGCTTACCGCTATGCACTGCATGGATCGTCGTCAGCAACTCATCCAGCGGCATGCCCTTCAACAGGTACGCTCGAGCGCCTGCCTGCAGCGCGCGATAAATATCCTCGTCTCCATCGAAGGTCGTCAGCACAATAAACCGCGCCTGCGGAAACTCCCCGCGAATACGACGAATCGTCTCCACGCCTTCCAAGCTTCGGAAGTTGAAGATCCATCAGCGTCACATCTGGCTGTAGCGTACGAAATGTCTCGACTGCTTCCAAACCATCGCCCACGGATCCCACAACTTCGAGATCGTCCATCGACGACAGCAATGCAACCAGCCCTTGCCGAACTACCTGGTGGTCCTCCACCAGCATGATGCGAATTCGATCTGCCATGTCTTACCTCTTGCCCGTTTCCGGCTGGGACTGCAGCGTGATGGGTGTCCGCAGCGTGATCCTGGTTCCACGTCCCGGTTCACTCACAATTTCGAGCGCACCGTCGATCAGCGAAGCTCGCTCCTTCATGCCCAGCAGTCCATAGTGTCCCGCTTTATGAAACCCTTCGTCCACTGAAAATCCAACACCGTTATCTTCGATCGTGAGCATCAGCGTATCACTCGAGTAGTGAAGATCAACAGACACCTCCGTCGCCTTCGCATGGTGCAGCACATTCGACAGAGCTTCCTGCACAATCCGCAGCAGCTCTCGTTCCACTCTTGCCTCTAGCTCACGATACGCCCCGCCCAGGTGCAATCGTGGGCTGAGCACCGCATACGTGTCCTGCTCCACAATCCTCGTCAACCGCGTCGGCAGGCTGTCCTGCGAGTTATTCGCACGCAGCTCCCAGATGCTCCTCCGAGCCTCATCCAGCCCTTCCGTCACCAGTTGACGCGTGCGTTTCACCTGCTCCATCGCCGTCTCCACCTTGCCCCGGCCCAGTTGTTGCGAGATCAGGTCAAGCTGCAACGACGTTGCCACAAAGTCCTGCGTCAGCGTGTCGTGAATCTCTCGCGCCATCCGATTCCGTTCCGCCAGCACCGCATCGAACTTCCCTCGCAGCCGCCGCAGCCGCAACAGGTACAGCCCCACCAGCACCCCGCACAACGACAGCACCGCGAGCGCAAGAAACCACCAGCGCCGATAGAACGGCGGCACGATCCGGAACCGCAGCTCCGCGCCCGAGCGGTTCCACACCCCATCCTCATTCATCGCCTGTACGTCGAAGCGATACATGCCCGGAGGAAGGATTCGTATACGTCGCATTGCGCCGTCCTCCCGCATCCGTCCAGTCCTTGTCGAACCCTTCCAGCCGAAACCGGTACCGCACCTCCGACGGCGCCGTGAAACTCAGCCCCGCATACTCCATCGTGAAGCGCGCGTGGCCAAACGGAATCTTCAGCGGCGCCTTGCTCAGATCCTCCGCGACATCATCCACCAGAAACTGTTCCAGCACCACCGGAGGAGCAATCCTGTTCAGCCCGAGGCGCTTCGTATTCGCAATCGCAACGCCGCCGCGCGTCGGAAACCATAGCTCCCCATTGCTCGCCAGCCACGCCATCGACGACCCTCCCGCCACCACCTCATCATTCGGAAGTCCGTCCGCCAGACCATACAGCGAACCCGCACCATTCGCCCCATCCTGCGCCGCGCATCGCCCATTCGTGACGCAACCATGCAGCGTCGTCAGTGCGACCCGCCGTATCCCCCGGTCCATTCGAAACCACATCGAGCCCAAACCGTCCGCGCTCATCCCCTCGATGCTTCCCTCGCGTCCAACCTGACGCCCAAACGCGGGCACCGCGACGAAATGGTTGTCCTCCAGGAGACTCAGCCCGCCGCTCTTCGTCGCCACCCACAAATCGCCAGCCCCATCCTGCGCCATGGCCGTAACGATCTCCGCTCCCAATCCATCCTTCGTCGTAAAATTCCTGATCTCCCCATCGCCCATCACCCGCGACAGTCCCCCCGAAGTCCCCGCCCACAGCACCTGCGGCCCTCTCCCCGCAGCTACCAGCAGCGACCCAATCATGTCACCGCCCAGGCCATCCGCACGGGTCAGCGTCTTCATCTCGAACCCGCTCCCTGCACCGCGAAGATGCACCAACCCCTGCCGCGTCCCCACCCACACCGACCCATCCGCATCCGCCGCCACCGATCGTATGTAATCATCCGGCAACCCATTCGCCGACGTAATCTGCTGCACCGCACCGCGTGCGTCCACATAGTTCAAACCGTCCGGCGTCCCTACCCACAACCCACCGCCCACCCCCGGCGCCAGGCACAAAATCACCGAGCTCGTCAGCCTGCTCTCCGCCACCGGCTCATCCACCACCCCATTCCGCACGCGACGCAGACCATCATCGCGAGTCCCCACCCACATCGCTCCATCCTTCGTCTGCACAACACTCGTCACCGCCTGGTCCGCGAGCCCCGCCTCACTCCGAAACTTCAGCCGCCGCAACACATGCAGCCCCGAGGTCTCCGTCCCAATCCAGTGATTCTCCTCCGCATCCTGAAAGATCGAGAGCACCGAATTGCTACCCAGCGCCTTCACCATCGTCGGCGTCTCGCTCTCTGCATTCAATGCGAACAGGCCATCATTCATCCCCACCCACGCCAGCCCCTCACGGTCCACGAACACCGTCTGGATGCGCCCACTTGGCAACTCCCGCCCCACCCTCCACACGCGCGCCAGCTTACGCTCCGCAACACTCACCGCCTGCAGCGAGTAGCTCCACCGCGACCCCTCCGGCCCCACAATCAAACTCGTCGCCACCGGCATATCCGCTACCTCGTGAAACCTTCCCTGCTCCCACCGCGCCCATCCCCCGGTTGTCTCCACCGCCACCGATCCATCCCCCTTCGCATCGATCGCGACCACCATAGCGTTTGGCAGGCCATCCTCCACACCAAACCTGCGAAACTTCCCGTGCTCCCTCCGCACCACGCCATCCGCCGTGCCAATCCACAACCCATCTCCAACCGTGGCCAGAAGACAGCAAACATCATCGCTCGCAAACGCAGGTTCATTGGCATGATGGAAGACCTTGAAGCTCACTCCATCGAATCGCGCCAGCCCGCCCTCCGTCGCAATCCAGAGATACCCATCCGTCGTCTGCGCCACGCCATGCACGCTGCTTTGCGGAAGCCCTTCTTCCGTCGACCACGCTTGCTGACTCAGATAGCGAAGGTCCTGCGCACCACAAACACTCAGGCTCAGCAGCACGCAACCGGCAGCCAGCCTCCCCCCAAGCGCGCGCATCGTCTGTCGCAAAATTAACATCGCTCCCTAGAGCATCGCCGCGACACCCGGTCGTTGTCCATCCCAATGCTCCGTCTCTCCTCTTCACCTTCTCGGTTCCCGCACGTCATCGCAGAATCGCCAGAGCTCCCAAAGCATCCAAAGTGCAGAGAGATTTCCGCCCGTCCGCTGGCAGGACCCCCTCCCACCCTGCGATACTGAAACCGAGCACCCTCAAGCACCTATGGCGACCGCCCGCGACACCTTCGAAAGCACCATTCACAGCACTCACTCCACCGTCGCCTTCCGCGAAACCCTCAATCTCGCCTACGACAGCTTCTGCGCCAGCAAGACCCGCTTCCTCCTCACCATGCTCGGCATGGTCATCGGCTCCGCCTCCATCGTCCTCGTCGCCACCGTCGGCCTCACCGGCAAGCAGTACGCCATCGACACCATCTCCAGCCTCGGCCCCAACAAAGTCGAGATGCAGTACTCCGGCGGAGTCGTCATGGGCCCCGACAACGTCAGCACCCCTGACTACATGACCCTCGAAGACATGAAGACCGTCGACGACCAGGTCCCCGGCATCCGCTACAGCTCTCCCATGCTCGAGTACCACGACCGCATCGCCATCGGCAACGGCCAGAGCAAAGATGCCATGCTCCTCGGCGTCAGCCCCGAGTACAAGGACATCCGCGGCCTCAAAATCAAAGCCGGCCGCTTCTTCGACAACCAGGACGCCCTCACCCACGCCTACGTCGCCGACATCGTCGGCCCCCTCGCCATCAAGCTCTACGGCAGCTACCACGACGCCATCGGCCACACCATCTCCATCCGCGGCATCCCCTTCACCGTCATCGGAGTCTTCGTCGAAAGCATCGACACCTTCGGCCAGTCCGAGATCAGCAACCACACCCTCCTCGTCCCCTACGAGGTCGCCCGCTACTTCACCGGCAGCGACGAGCTCAAGGAAATCTTCTTCAGCACCGACACCACCAACGACGTCGAGCCCGCCGCCAAGCGCATCACCGCCCTCATCGCCAGCCGCCACCGTCCCACCAGCGAGTACAACGCCGCCACCCTCACCGACGTCCTCAGCTCCATGCGCAGCATCGCCAACATGCTCACCATTGTCCTCGTCCTTGCCTCCGCCATCACCCTCATCGTCTCCGGCGTCGGCATCATGAACTCCATGCTGGCCAACGTCCAGTCCCGCATCAAGGAGATCGGCATCCGCAAAGCTCTCGGCGCCACCAGCCGCGAAATCCGTATGCAGTTCCTCACCGAAGCCATCTTCCTCTCCCTATCCGGAGGCCTCATCGGCACCATCATCGGCATCGCCGTCCCCATCAGCGTAGGCTTCTTCACCCCCTTCGCCGTCCCCGTCTCCTACTGGGCCGCCGTCATCTCCCTCGGCACTTCGATCCTTGTAGGTGTCGTCTTCGGCACCCTCCCCGCCAACCG
>DHWW01000294.1:0-129 GCA_002413385.1 Granulicella sp. UBA5172 | reverse complement strand
CTTGTTGCAGTTGGGACAGACGATGCAGATGTAACGCCTTAGCTGGTTCGCGGTGTAGTCAGTCTCTGGCAGCTTGATGGTTCCTTCGCGGTCTGCTTCGATGATTTCGTTGATGCGCTTTGCGTCGAG
>DHWW01000040.1 GCA_002413385.1 Granulicella sp. UBA5172 | reverse complement strand
GATCCGCGGAGGCCACGGCGGGCGTTTCTTTCCTGAGCCTGACGGTGCGACGTATAAATATCACGAAGAAGATATTCATATCCTGCTGAAGGTTGAGACGCACAATCATCCGACGGCAATTTCGCCCTGGTCCGGCGCAGCAACGGGATCGGGCGGCGAGATTCGAGACGAAGGCGCGACCGGGCGCGGAGCGAAACCGAAGGCCGGGCTGTGCGGATTTACGGTGTCGAATCTAAACCTGCCACAAGCCCCACAGCCGTGGGAGCGCGCGCCCGAGCGGCCAGCGCACATTGCTTCGCCACTCGACATCATGATCGAGGGGCCCCTGGGTGCAGCCGCCTACAACGATGAGTTTGGCAGGCCCGCACTGTGCGGATACTTCCGCACCTACGAACAACTGAGCGACGGCACAGTCTTCGGTTATCACAAGCCCATTATGCTCGCCGGTGGCCTGGGAAATATTCGCGCGGAGCACGTCGAGAAGGGCGCGATGAAGCCGGGCTATGCACTGGTCGCGCTCGGCGGCCCGGCGATGCTGATTGGGCTCGGCGGAGGTGCAGCGTCGAGCAGCACCGGCAGCAGCAACGGAGATCTGGATTTTGCATCGGTGCAGCGCGACAACGCGGAGATGGAACGCCGCGCTCAGGAAGTCATCGACCGCTGCTGGCAAAGCGGCGACGAGAATCCCATTGCGTTCATCCACGATGTAGGCGCAGGTGGATTGTCCAATGCATTTCCGGAGCTGATCAAAGACGGCGGGTGTGGTGGAACGTTCGATCTGAATGCAATCCCGCGCAGCGAGGCCGGATTGAGCCCNNGATATGCAAGCGTGAACGCTGTCCGTTTGCGATCGTCGGAACGGCAGAGCACGATCCGCATTTGACGTTGAGTGATGGCGAACAGAAGGCCATCGATCTGCCGCTGCAACTACTCTTCGGCAAGCCGCCAAAGATGGAGCGAGCGTTTACGCGGACAAAGATTGCTTCCGTCCCGCTGGACTTTTCCGGCGTCACGATAGCCGACGCTGTGGAGCGGCTGCTGCGTCTCCCGGCCATCGCGTCGAAGTCCTTCCTGATTACGATTGGCGACCGCAGCATCACGGGCATGGTCGTGCAGGACCAGATGGTAGGACCGTGGCAGGTGCCGGTTGCTGATTGCGCGGTGACACTTGGCGCCTACGAATCGACCTGGGGCGAGGCGATGGCGATTGGCGAGCGCACGCCGCTTGCCGTCATCGATGCAGCGGCGTCGGCGCGCATGGCTGTGGGCGAAGTCATCACCAACATGGCGGGCGCGGCGATCGACAAACTTCGCGACATCAAGCTCTCCGCCAACTGGATGGCAGCGGCCGGCGAACGCCAGGAAGATCAGAAACTCTACGACGCGGTCCATGCAGTCGGAATGGAGTTTTGCCCCGCGCTGGGCATGACGATTCCGGTGGGCAAAGATTCGATGTCGATGAAGACGAAGTGGAGCGAGGGACTCGACGCGAAGGCGGTCGTTTCGCCGCTGTCGTTGATCGTCTCTGGGTTTGCGCCGATGACGGATGTGCGCAGAACGCTCACGCCGCAACTCCGCGAAGGCGATGCTGCGCTGGTCCTGATCGATCTTGGCGAGGGCAAAAATCGGCTGGGCGGATCGTGCCTTGCGCAGGTCTACGGNNGACCGCAGCGACGGCGGCCTGTTCGTGACCCTGGTGGAGATGGCATTCGCAGGACGGCTGGGGTTGGAGATTGAGTTGTCCTCCGCAGGTCTTGCATCGCTCTTCAGTGAAGAGCTTGGCGCGGTCGTGCAGGTCGCAACGAAGGATCTCGCAGAACTGCTCGCACGGATGAATCATGCGGGTATTGCGGCGCAGGTGATTGGTCGCAGCGTGCCTGGCAATGAAGTTGTGATTCGCAGCGGCGGCGAGATCGCCTATCGCAACTCGCGAACCGCGTTGCAGACGATGTGGGCGGAGACAAGCTTTCATATTCAATCTCTGCGCGATAATCCGGAGTGCGCGCTGCAGGAATTTTCGTTGTTGCAGGATGTCGAACGCCCGGGCCTTTCGGTCAACGTGCCGTTTGATCTTGCCGAGCGAGTGAGCGCGCCGTTCATGCATACAGCCCGACCGCGGGTTGCAATTCTGCGCGAGCAGGGCGTGAACGGCCAGGTCGAGATGGCGGCGGCCTTCGACCGCGCAGGCTTCGCCGCCGTCGATGTGCACATGAGCGACCTTCTCTCTGGGCGCGTCGAGCTGCCAGAGTTCAAAGGCGTTGCTACATGCGGAGGATTTTCGTACGGCGACGTGTTGGGCGCAGGCAGCGGATGGGCGAAGACGATCCTCTTCAACGATCGCCTGAAGCAGATGTTCACAGCGTTCTTCGAGCGCACGGACAGCTTTGCGCTGGGTGTCTGCAACGGCTGCCAGATGATGGCGCAGCTCCGCGACATCATACCCGGCGCCGCGAACTGGCCGCACTTTGCTCGCAATGTCTCGACGCGGTTTGAGGCGCGGCTCTGCATGGTGGAGATACAGGAATCACCGTCGCTGTTCTTCGACGGCATGGCTGGAGCACGCATGCCCATCGTGGTTGCGCACGGCGAGGGACACGTAAGCGGAGTTGCATCCGACGCTCTCGTCGGTCTGCGCTACATCGATACGTACAGTAAAGTAACCGAGCAGTACCCTCTGAATCCGAGCGGATCGGTGCAGGGTGTTGCTGGATTGTCGAGCGCAGATGGACGCGCGCTGATTGTGATGCCGCACCCTGAGCGCGTCTTTCTCGGAGTGCAACACACCTGGACAAGGGAGCTAAAGGACAGTCCGTGGCAACGAATGTTTGACAACGCACGCAAGTGGGTTGGGTAGGAGAGAGCGTGAGCGTGAAAGTGGATTACAAGTCTGCGGGAGTGGACATCGAGGCCGGCAACGAAGCCGTGCGGCGCATCAAGTCGCATGTTGCGGAGACCCACAAGCAGCATGCAGGCGCTGTCCTGACGGGCCTCGGCTCCTTTGGAACGCTGTTTTCTTTGGGCGATGCGCTCAAGGGTCTCAAGGATCCGGTCATGGTGCAGAGCACCGATGGCGTTGGCACCAAGAGCAAAGTCACCGTGATGGCTGGCCGTTACGAAGCGCTGGGCCACGACCTCGTCTCTGCCGTCGCTGGCGACATCATCGTCATGGGCGCGACGCCGCTGACGTTTCTCGACTACCTCGGCTTCCACAAGATCGAGCCCGACATCGTCGAAGCGCTGGTGCGTGGCATGAGCGCCGCGTGCGTTGAGGCTGGCATCGCGCTGGTGGGAGGCGAGACCGCAGAGATGCCCGCCGTCTATGCCGAGGGTGACCTCGATGTCGTCGGCTTCGTGACCGGCATTGTCGACCGCGAGAAGGTCCTCACCGGCGCAAACATTGTCGCGGGCGATGTCCTCTACGGCATCAACTCGAGCGGCCTCCACACCAACGGCTTCTCCCTCGCACGCAAACTCATCTTCGAGATCGGTGGCTATGCGATCGATGCAGCTCCCGAAGAGCTGGAAGGGAAGTCGATGGCGGATGTGCTGCTTGCTCCTCACGCGAATTATGTTGCCCCGGTGAGGAGCATTCTCGATGCCGGTATTCCTGTGAAGGGCATGGCGCACATCACGGGCGGCGGCCTCGTCGAGAACGTGCCGCGTGTTTTGCCCGAAGGCCTGGGTGCGGTGATCGATCGTTCAACGTGGAAGCCACAGCCGATCTTCGCGTTGATGCAGCGTCTTGGAAACATCGACGATGTGGAGATGCATCGCGCCTTCAACATGGGTGTTGGACTGGTTCTGGTTGGGCCTCCGGGCCTGCAGCCTGCCTTGGCCGCTGCGATCAAATCTTTCCCCGCGTTCCGCGTGTGGGAGTTAGGCCGCGTCGAAGCGAACACTTCCGGCGTCCGCTTTGGAGAGGTGTAGTTGAGATGGAACGACAGCTTTTACTCGATGCAATTCCGCACTGCCTGATAGCGACTGATCTGCCGTTGGCGGCAAAGTATCCGGGCAAGGTTCGCGACACGTACGAAGTAGGGGATGGCCGGCTCCTGCTCCTCACGACAGACCGGCAAAGCGGCTTCGATCGCCTGCTTGGCGCGATTCCGTTCAAGGGCCAGGTCCTCAATCGTACCTCGCTCTACTGGTTTGAGCAGACGCGCGGCATCATCGGCAACCACGTAATTTCGAGCCCGCATGCCAATGCGCTCATCGCGCGAAAATGTAAGGTGCTGCCCATCGAGTTCGTCGTGCGCGGCTATATGACGGGTTCGACTGACACATCGATTTGGACGCAGTACCAGAAGGGTGTGCGCAATTATTGTGGCCATGCGCTGCCCGAGGGTATGAAGAAGAACGAGCCGCTGTCAACGAACATCGTTACGCCGACCACCAAAGAGAAGGAGCATGACCGCCCCATCACGGCGGAGGAGATTGTCGGCGAAGGTTGGCTGACGAAGGAGCAGTGGGATGTTTGCTCTGCGAAGACGCTTGAATTATTTGCCTTCGGCCAGAAGCTCGCCGCCGAGCGCGGCCTTATCCTGGTGGATACGAAGTATGAATTCGGCGTCACGAGTGATGGCGAAATCCTGCTGATCGACGAGATTCACACTCCGGATTCAAGCCGCTACTGGCTAGCCGACAGCTACGCGGAACGACTTGTTGCGGGACAGGAACCCAACATGATCGACAAGGAATTCTTTCGCCTCTGGTTTCGCGACCGCTGCGATCCATACAAGGACGCGGTACTGCCGGTGCCACCACCCGAACTGATCGCTGAGCTTGCTGCTCGATACATTCAGCTCTTTGAAAAGATTACCGGCACAACCTTTGAGCCCGACCTGAGACCCCTCGAAACCACGGTCATGGCGAGCCTTGCAAAATGAGCGAAACGATTCTCATTGTCGGCTCGGGAGCGCGCGAGCACGCAATCGCCATGGCGCTGGCCCGTTCCCCGCAGCACCCAACGCTCCTCTGCTTCAGCGGCGCACGGAATCCCGGCATCGCTATCCTCTGCTCTGACTGCGGCGTCGGCAGCATCACGAACCCCGCCGATGTCGCAGCCTTTGCTCTCCTGCATCATGCAACCATCGCCATACTTGGCCCCGAAGCCCCACTAGCCGCGGGCGTTGCGGACGCGCTCTGGACCGCTGGCGTTCCCGTAGTCGGTCCGACCCAAAGCCTCGCGCGCATCGAATCGAGCAAGGGCTTTGCGCGTGAGTTGCTGGCGAAGTACAAGATTCCGGGCAATCCATTCTTCCAGCGCTTCGAATCTCTCGATGGGCTCGAAGAGGTTCTCGGGCAATTTGCGAATCAGCACGTCATCAAGGACGATGGACTTGCCGGCGGCAAGGGCGTCAAGGTCTGCGGTGACCACCTGCACTCGCTTGAGGACAGCCTCGCGTTCTGTCGCGAACTCGTGAATCATGGACATCCATTTGTCGTCGAAGAGAAAATTGAAGGCGAAGAGTTTTCGCTGATGAGTTTTTGCGACGGCCGCACACTGCGGCACATGCCTGCGGTGCAGGATCACAAGCGCGCCTACGAAGGCGACAAGGGCCCCAACACTGGCGGCATGGGCACCTACACCGACGCAGATCACAAGCTTCCATTTCTCGCCGATGCTGACATTGCGGCTGCGCAGGCGATCAATCAGCAGGTCGCCACCGCGCTTGCCGAAGAATGCGGTGCGCCCTACCAGGGCATTCTCTACGGCGGATTCATGGCCACAAAGGATGGTGTGAAGCTCATCGAATACAACGCCCGCTTCGGAGATCCAGAATCGCTTAATTTGTTGACCCTGCTCGAGACTGACTTCGTGGAAATTTGTCGTGCAATCGTGGACCAGAAATTGGCCGAACTCACTGTCACATTTTCTGCGAAGGCGAGTGTCTGCAAGTACATCGTTCCTGATGGCTATCCGGATAATCCACGCAAGGGTGATGTCGTGGTGCTGCCCAGGACCTTGCCGGACGGCGTCACGATGTTCCTGAGTGCAGTCGATCTGAAAGATGATGTACTCATTGCCACTGGCTCGCGTACTGTAGCTTTTGTGGGAACAGCCGCAACAATTTCTGAGGCAGAGGTCTTGTGCGAACGAGCTGTACAGCAGATTCCTGGCCCGTTTTTTCATCGCAAGGACATTGGAACGGAGCAACTAATCATGCGACGCGTAGAACACATGAAGGCGGTACGATCCGTATGAGTTTGATGGTGGGTGTTCTCGGCTCAACTCGTGGGACAGCGCTGCAGGGAATACTCGACGCGGTTGCCGCAGGCACACTCGACGTGGAGATCGTGCTGGTCGCATCCGACAAGAAGACTGCGCCGATTCTTGAGCGCGCTGCGAAGCACGGTGTTCGCGCGCAGTTTATCGACCCTGCAGGATTGAAGCGCGAGGCCTATGACGATCTCGTGACCGACGCTCTGCATGAGGCTGGAGCGGAACTGGTGCTGCTGATTGGCTACATGCGCATCGTGTCCGCAAAGTTTGTCGATACATGGCGTGGAAAGCTGCTGAATGTTCATCCGTCNNACGATTCACCAGGTAACGGAAGAGGTAGACGGCGGCCCAATTGTGCTGCAAACGCGTTGTCCCGTTCTACCAGGTGACACCGCCGAGATGTTGAAGGACCGCGTGCAGGCGCTCGAGCAAGCCGCGTTCGTAGAAGTATTGCAGGGATGGAGGGCATGATGGCGAAGACAAAAAAGGCAGTCTGCGTTGGGATCATTATGGGATCAAAGTCGGATTGGCCGACGATGGAGGCTGCTGCTAAGGTGCTCGATGATTTCGGCATCGGCTACGAGGTCGAGGTCGTCTCGGCGCATCGCACTCCTGACAAAATGATGAAGTACGCCGAGAGCGCGAAGCAGCGCGGTCTGCGCATCATCATCGCTGGCGCTGGCGGTGCGGCGCATCTGCCTGGCATGGTTGCATCGAAGACCAGCCTTCCCGTGCTCGGCGTGCCAGTGAAAAGCCGTGCGCTCAACGGCCTGGATTCGCTGTTGTCGATTGCGCAGATGCCCGCGGGCATTCCAGTTGCAACGTTTGCGATTGGTGAGGCAGGCGCGAAGAATGCCGGATTATTTGCTGCGTCCATTCTCGCATTGCACGACGACGGGATTGCGCAGAAGCTGGAAAAGTTTCGCAGCACCCAGACGAAGGCGGTGTTGAAAGGACCCGATCCGCGCAAATGATCAATCGAGACAAGCCACGAATTGGGATTCTCGGCGCGGGTCAATTGGCCCTGATGCTGGCGCAGGCCAGCAAGACGTTGGATGTAGCGATCGTTTGCGCGGGACAACCCGGAGATTGCGCCGAGCAGGTCGCAACGGTGATGCCCGTCGACCTCGACGATGCCGCGGAAGTCGGCGCGTTTGCAGCACAAGTCGACCTCGTGACAATCGAGAGCGAAAATATCCATGCAGACGTTCTGGGTGGACTGCATCTTTATCCCAACGCGCGAGCCGTAGCGATTGCTCAGGACCGTCTGCTGGAGAAGCGCTTCTTTCATGAATGCGGTATTGGCACCGCTCCTTTTGCTGCGGTGGACAGCCTAGATGACCTCAACAATGCGATGGCACTTACGGGGCTTCCTGCGATCCTGAAGACGCGGCGCATGGGCTACGACGGGAAGGGGCAGGTGCGCCTGCGCAGGCCTGAAGACGCGGCGTCAGCATGGGCCGAGGTCGGCGGTGTGCCCTGCATCCTCGAAGGGATGGTGAGCTTCGAGGCCGAAGTTTCGCTCATTGCGGCGCGTGGCCGGACGGGGAAGATTGTGTTTTATCCGCTGATCGAAAATCATCATCGAGACGGAATTCTACGCATCTCCATTGCGCCATTCGTCGATACAACCTTGCAGCACGAAGCAGAGAGCTACCTGGTGAATTTGCTTGAGAGGCTCGAGTACGTCGGAGTATTGGCGGTGGAGCTCTTTGTGGTGAACGGCAAGCTGCTGGCGAATGAAATGGCACCGCGCGTGCACAACTCCGGTCATTGGACAATCGAAGGCTCAGAGACTTCGCAGTTCGAAAATCATCTGCGCGCCATCGCGGGCATGGAGCTAGGCAGCACCCAGAGCCGTCCAACGGTGATGCTCAACTGCATTGGTACGATGCCGATGGAGGAAGAAACAGCCGCATTCCCAGGGCTGTTTCGCCATGATTATGGCAAGGAAGCGCGACCTGGCCGCAAGGTCGGACACCTCACATTTCCGGCCACCGAGCGCAAGGCAATCGCGGAGTGGCAGCATCGTCTACACGCCGATCTCTAACGCCGGCGTTTACCAGCCACCGCCCAGTGCGTTGTACAACTGAACGAGCGACAGTGCCTCTTGTTGCCGAGCGGCCTCAAGCGTGAGCTGTGAATTATACAAGTTGGTGTCGGTGGTCAGCACTTCAAGATAGCTGGTGTACCCGCTGTTATAGCGCATGCGCGCGAGTCGCACGGCATCCGCAGACGCAGCGGTCTGCTTCTCCTGTTGCTCCCTGTAGTCGCGTGTTTTGTTATACGCGACGAGCGCGTTCGAGACATCGCGCAACGCGCCAGCAATTGTTTGCTGATACGTGTCGAGCAGCTCTTTATGTTTGGCCTCTGCGAAATGATAGTTGCTGCGTATCTTCCCCGCGTCGAAGATGGGTTGTGCAAGACTACCGGCCGCGTAGTAGTAGGCGTTGCCAGAGTCCACCAGGCCCTTGAGCTGGCTGCTGCCCACGCCGCCTGTTCCTGAAAGAGAAAGCTGCGGGAAGAATTGTGCGCGAGCGACGCCGATGTTCGCGTTTGCCTGGATGAGCAACTCTTCCGCACGGCGAACATCGGGACGGCGTTCGAGCAGGTCAGAGGGCAGGCCCACCGGTACCTCTGTGGGATGCGCAGCATCGGCGACTGAATGCTCCGCACCACTGCGTGCGATGGTTCCGGGAGCGCGCCCAAGCAGCAGATTCAGGTTATTCTCCTGCTGCTCGATCTGGCGCTCAAGGTCGGGAATTTGTGCCTCCGCGGTGTAGTAAAGTTCCTCCGCCTGCCGAACTTCCGCCATCGAATCGGAGCCACCCTGCTCGAGCTTCTGTGTAAGATCCAGCGACTGCTTGCGCGCAGCGAGCGTGGCCTTCGTGATAGCGAGTTCGGCGTCGAGGGTACGGAGTTGATAGTAGGACGTCGCGACATTCTCAACCAATGAGCTGTAGGTCGTCTGCTGCGCCCACTCGGTTGCGCGCAGAGACGCACGCGCAGCTTCGGTCTGGCGGCGATAGTAGCCCCAGAAGTCAAGGTTCCACGCTACCGACGCGGTGAGGCCACCGGAGAAGAAGTTGCCCTTTGTATTTTTGTTCGAGCTGCTTGAGTTGCTATTGGAATTGTTGCTCAAGCCGCTGAGCAGGGAACTCGGCAAGCCGAGTGCAGTGTACGATCCCCCGACGCTGAGTGTAGGGTACTCACCAGCCTTGGTGACGCCCATCTGTGCCTGCTCCTCGAGCACGCGGTCGGCGGCAATCTTCACATCGTAATTATTCTTGAGCGCTTCAGTGATCAGACCCTCCAGCACCGGGTCAGTGAAGACCGTCGTCCACTTCTGTGCGCCAAGCGGCGTTGTGGTTGCGTTCGCGGCGATGTCTGGAGCAAGCCCACCGCGATAACTCGCAGGCGTGGCGACAACAGGCCGCTTATAGTTCGGACCCACCTTGCATCCTGCAATCGAGGCGATGATCGCTACGGAGGAGAGCGTGCGTGCGAGGCGATTCATACTTGGCCTTCCTTGGAATGTTCGATGGCGTGCGTCGCATCCTGTGATTTCTGCTCGTCCGGATGTCCCTTCACGTCAAGCGATCCACTATGGTCCGTGCCAAAGCGATTCGCAAATCGTTCGGCGATCGAGAACGTCACCGGGATGAGGAAGATCGCAATCACCGTTGCCGCGAGCATGCCGCCAATCACGACGGTGCCGAGAATCTGTCGCGAGACTCCGCCCGCGCCCGTTGCGAACCACAGCGGAACGCAGCCCAGAATAAACGCGAACGCCGTCATCAGGATCGGCCTGAAGCGCAGTCGAGCGCCGTTCATCGCAGCCTCGAAGATCGTCTCACCCTTCACGTATTCGTCCTTCGCGAACTCGACGATCAGGATCGCATTCTTCGCAGAGAGTCCGATGAGCATCACGAGTCCAATCTGTGCATAGACATCATTCTCCAGGTGTCGCAAGGTGAGCGCGAGATACGCTCCGAAGATCGCGACGGGCGTACTCAGCAGCACGCCGAACGGCAGCGACCAGCTTTCATATTGCGCTGCGAGAATAAGGAAGCAGAACAGAATCGACAGCGCGTAGACCACCCACGCAGGCATACTCTGCTGCGCCTGGTGCTCTTGAAAGCTCATTCCGGAGTAGTCCATGCCCATGCCCTTTGGCATCGTCTGCGCGAACGTTTCCTCCAGCGCCTTCATCACCTGCCCAGAGCTATATCCAGGCACAGCGACGATCGTAATCGGCGCTGCCTCGTACTCGTTGAACCGCGTCGTGAACTCTGGTCCTGTCGTACGTCGCACGGTCGTCAGTGCGCTCAGCGGCACACGATTTCCGTTGGCCGATGTCACATAGAACTGCCCAATATTATTAATGTTCGTGCGCGACTCCCCATCGGCTTCGACATACGTCTGCCACTGCCGGCCAAAGCGGTTGAAGTAGTTCACCAGCGATCCACCCATGAACGCCTGCATCGTCGTATAGACGTCTGCGAGATTCACCTGCTGTTGCGCAACCTTCTCGCGATCGACGTCAACATAAAGTTGCGGCACCGCTGGATAGTAGCTTGGAATCGCCGCGGCAATCTCTGGACGCTTGCTCAGCGCGCCGAGAAACTTGTACAGGTTGCTGGTAAGGAATTGCGGATCACTGTTGCCCGAGCGGTCTTCCAGCACAAAGCTCACACCACCCGAGCTCCCGAGCCCAGGAATAGCCGGCGGCGGAAACGAAAACGCCAGTCCCTGCTTGATTCCTCCGAGCGACTTCGCAAGATTTTGTTGAATCGCCGTGAACTGCTCGTCCGCGCTCTTGCGCTGGTCCCAGTCCTTGAGTGTCACGAAGTAGAAGGCGTTATACGTACTCTGCGTGACGCTGAGCAGGCTGAACCCAACAATCGACGTCACATTCTGCACGCCGGGAACTTTGTGCAAGGCGTTCTCAACATCCTGTGAAGCCTCAGTCGTGCGTTGCAGCGAGGCTCCCTGCGGTAGTTGCAGCGAGACAAACGCATAGCCCTGATCTTCGGTCGGCAGGAATCCACCCGGCAGCCTCGCTCCCAGCAGCACGACGAAGACGCTGAGCACCAGGATAATCGCCACGCCCACGATCGACTTGCGCACCAGCCAGCCCGACGTACTCACGTAGCGATTCGTCGTGCGTGTAAATCCGCGATTGAACCAGCCAAAGAATCGCGCCAGCGGCCCGCTATTTTCCGTCTTCGGCTTCAGCAGCATCGCGCACAGGGCAGGGCTCAGCGTGAGCGCATTGAACGCCGAGATGATCACCGAGATCGCAATCGTCACAGCAAACTGCTGATACAGTCGCCCGGTGATGCCGGGAATAAATGCTGTCGGAACAAACACCGCCGTAAGGATCAGCGCAATCGCAATCACCGGGCTCGCGACCTGTTCCATAGCCGCATACGACGCATCAAGCGGCGTCATGCCCTCTTCAATATGGTGCTCTACGGCCTCCACCACAACGATTGCATCGTCAACCACCAGGCCAATGGCAAGCACCAGTCCAAACAGTGACAGCGTATTAATCGTGAAGCCCAGCAGCGGGAAAACCATGAACGTGCCGATGAGCGAAACCGGAACCGCAAGCAGTGGAATCAACGTCGCTCGCCATCCCTGCAGGAACACATAGACCACCAGAATGACCAGCGCCAGCGCGATGAACAGGGTGATCAAGATCTCGTGGATACCCGCGTTCACAGCCTTCGTCGTGTCGAGAGCAGCGGCGTACTGCATGTCCGGAGGGAACGTCGCCGTCAACTCGTTCATGCGCGCACGGATATTCTTCGCCGTCTCCACGGCGTTCGTACCCGGCAATTGATAGATCGCCATCACCGCAGCAGGCTTGCTATTGAAGCGACCATTGATGGTGTACGTCTGAGCTCCAAGCTCGATGCGCGCGACATCTTTCAGGTGCAGCACCGAGCCATCCGGGTTCGAACGCAAAATAATATTTCCGAAGTCCTCAGTGCTGACCAATCTCCCCTGCGTTCGCACCGTGTAGGTAAATTGCTGCCCGCTCGGAACCGGCTCGCCGCCGATCTGACCCGATGGGTTCACCGTATTCTGCGTCTGCAGTGCCCGCGTGATCTCCGGAATCGTCACGCCGAGCTTCGCCAGTTGGTCCGGCTTCACCCACACTCGCAGCGCATATTGTCCCGCACCGAACACCTGCACGCGCGACACACCCTTGACGCGCGTAATCTCATCGACCAGATTAATGTACGCATAGTTCGCAAGGAACACGCCGTCATACGTCGAGTGTGGCGACGAGAGAGCCAGCAGCATCAGTGGGGAACTGAGCGACTTCTCCACCGTCAATCCCGCAACCGAAACCTGCGCCGGCAATTGGCTCTGCGCCTGCGACACGCGCAGTTGCGAAAGAATCTGGTCCGTGTCGGCGTTGGTCTTTACGTCGAAGTCCACCGTCAGCTGCGTCATCCCATTGCTCGCGTTCGAGGACTCCATGTAGTTCATGTTGTCCACGCCATTCATCTGCTGCTCAATGGGCGTCGCGACCGCTTGCTCCAAGGTCTTCGCATCGGCGCCGGGATAAATCGCCCGCACCTGAATCTCTGGCGGAACAATATTCGGGAACTGCGCAGTCGGCAGGCTCAGCATCGAGACCAGCCCGCCGATCACCATCAGGATGGCGATCACAATGGCCACAATAGGCCTGCGTATGAAGAACTTCGAGATCATGGTTTAGTTCCCCTGCGCGTTCTGCCCTGCGGTCGCAGCGGCCGCGGGAGTCGTGTCCGGCTGGGGAGCTAACTTCATCCCCTCCTTCACCTTGTCGTTGCCCTCGGTGACGACCCGCTCGCCACCGCTGAGGCCGCTGGCGATCACAATGTTCGACCCAATCTGCGACCCCAACTTCACCGTGCGGATATGTGCCACGTTGTCGTCTCCAACCACGATCACCTGGTTCATCCCCTGCAGCTCTGACACCGCACGCTGCGGCACCAGCACCGCGTTATGCAACACGCTGGTCTCTGCCGTAATGCGTCCGAACTGTCCGGGGCGCAACAGGTTTCCGGGGTTCGCGAACTGCGCCGCAATCCGAATACTGCCCGTCTGCGCGCTCACCGAGCGGTCGACGAAGATGATGTGTCCGGTCTCTGGAAACACCTGGTTATTCGAGAGTGTCAGCTTCAGCGAAATCGAACTGCCGCTGCCCAGCAGGTCCGTCTTGCCCCGCGATGTGGCCTGTGCCGAGAGTGCAAGATACTCCTGCTCGCTGATGGCGAAGTACACTTTGATCGGATTCAGCTGCGACACCGACGTCAGCACCGAACTGGTATTGACAAGGTTGCCGACCTGCAGCGCCGCTTGTCCTGCGACTCCGTTAATCAGGCTGCGAACTTTCGTGAATCCCACGTTGAGTTCGGCTGCTTCCACCGCAGCCTCAGCGCTGGAGATGGCAGCCTGCTGACTGACGACGGCAGCCTGGGCCACCTGCTTCGTCTTCAAATCGTTGTCGAGAATACTCTGCGCGATGGCGTGCGCCTGCGCCAGCGGCGTGTCCCGCTGCACGTTGATGGCGGCGAGTTCGACCTGTGCCTGTGCCTGTGCGAGCTGCCCCTGTGCCTGTGCGAGTTGCCCCTTCGCCTGGTCGAGGACTGCCTGCAGCGGTCGCGGATCAATCTCAAACAGAACCTGCCCCTTGTGAACCTCGCCGCCTTCCTTGTAATCCTGGCGGATCAGGTAGCCGGAAACCTGCGGCTGGATCTGCGCGTTCACGTACCCGTCGGTCGTTGCAACCCATTGCCCGGTCAGCGGAACATCCTGCTGCGTGGCCGTGCTTACCTGGACCGGCAGCGGACCCTGCGGCCCGCGCATTCCCGCCGGTGGTCCGCTTGTTTTGCATCCGCTGAGCAGCCCTATCGAGGATGCGGACAATGCAACGGCCAGAGCAAACATGCTTGGCAGAGTCTTACAGGACGTCATAGGTGCGGACCTCGGATGGAATAGCTGCAGGGGATTGAAGCTTGAGTTGGAAAATATACACGTATGTATATATGCTTGAGGTACAGCGATGGGTTCAAAAATATGGCTCGACGCAGCAAAAATCACGATCGAGTCGCTCCCGTCCCGGATCCTGCAAACGAGACGACCAGTTCCCGCCAGTCGCTCAAGTCAGAGCGAACCCGCGCCGACCTCCTGCATGCCGCAGAGGTCATCTTCGCCCGTGACGGTTTCGAAGCCTCGCGCATCGAGGACATTGCCACCGAGGCTGGCCGCAGCCGTGGAGCCTTCTATGCCAACTTCGACAACAAGACGGAAGTGTTTCTAGCGCTCCGCTCTCTCGCTGTCCTTCGCAATGCACGCGCGATCCGCGAGCGAATCCAAAACATCCACGATGACGCCGCCCGCTACACCGCCATCATCCGCTACATCCTCGAGCAGATCTGCGACACCCAGACACAGCTCCTGCAGATCGAGTTCAAGCTCTTCGCTCTCCGCCACCCCGAGATGCTCGCCGAGCTCTCCGCCAAGCATCTTGAAGCCAGCACCTCTATCAACCGCCAGGAGCTGTCCGACCTCTTCCCCGACAAGAGCGAAAGTCCACAGGAGATGCGGCGCACCACGCTCGCCATCGAATCCATCCTCGAGGGCTTCGCCCTCAACGCCAGCTTCAGCCCCCGCGACATGGCCCCAAAGCATCTGGAGAAGCTAGTCCCCGACCTGCTCGCCAGAATCTTTGATCACTGCTGACCTCTACTGCTGA
>DHWW01000039.1 GCA_002413385.1 Granulicella sp. UBA5172 | reverse complement strand
TCGTCGTGATCCGCGAAGTACAGGAACGGAGTCGACGCAGCAAACTCCTCCCCCATAAACAACATCGGCACATAAGGAGCCATCAACACCAGCCCAATCGCAACCTTCGCCACATCCATGCCGCAAAGCTGCTCCAGCCGCTCACCCAGTGCACGATTTCCCACCTGGTCGTGGTTCTGATCGAAATGCACAAANNTACCCTCGACCCGGTTCCTTCGTGTACAGCAACGAAAACAGCGCATGATGGAAATCATCGCTCCACTGCGAATCCATTCCATACCCATGCGCCTCTTGCGGACGTATCACCTGCGGATCATTCAAATCGCTCTCCGCAATCAGGTAATATTCCCGCCCCACCGTCGCGCTCAGTCTCTCCACCTCCACTGAGAGTTGCTCCATGAAATTGACCGCCGACTTATCGTAAAACTCGTGCACTGCATCAAAACGCAAACCATCGCAGTGATAGTCCTTCAACCACATCAGCGCGTTGTCGCAGAAGAACCTCCGCACCTCATCACTGCCACCCTCATCCAGATTCACCGCGTCCCCCCACGGCGTCTTATGCTTCGACGTCAGATAGGGCCCAAACTTGTTCGCATAGTTCCCAACAGGTCCAAAGTGGTTATAAACCACATCCAGAATCACGCTGAGCCCCTTCGCATGACACGCATCGATCAGCCGCTTGAAACCGTTCGGCCCTCCATAAGGCTCATGCGTAGCAAACAACGCAACACCGTCATATCCCCACCCGCGGTCCCCCGCAAACTCCGCAACCGGCATCACTTCGATATGCGTCACTCCAAGATCAACCAGATACTCCAGGTGCTCGATCGCTCCATCAAATGTTCCAGCCTTGCTGAACGTCCCAATGTGCACCTCATACAGCACCGCCCCGGTCCTCGGAGCTCCACGCCAAAGCTTATCGTGCCATTCAAAAGCATCATGACAATAAATCTGAGAAGCCCCATGCACCCCATTGGGCTGCCGCAACCCGCGTGGGTCCGGATACGCCGTCGGATCATCGTCCATCAGGAACGAGTAATCGTCCCCACCCCCGGCCTCCTCAACATCCAGCGTCCACCATCCACGCTTATTCGGCCCGCCCATCAACAACGCGCCGCCGCGCCACTTCAACGACATCGTCTTCGCCTTCGGCGCCCATACGCCAAACGTATGCATCGTTCGATCCTCCTCATTCCAATCCTTCGCCGCGCCTAAGCGTTCCGTGCCAGCAACGCCACCGGAAACTCAGCCAGCAATTCGTCCAGCCGCACCTTGCCACTTGCCACATCCATCCCCGTCATACGATTCACCCACCGCCCCTCCGGAACCGCAATCGCCGTCTCTCCCCATCCCTCCGCCTCATGCGACCATCGCGGCACGATCGCCATCACATCCGCTCCGCGCCGATACGCAATCACCCGCTCACGCTGCGATCCCTCCGCCATCGCAGGCACATAAGCCGCCTTTGCGCCGAACCACGCCGGACGCTCCTTCCGCAATTGCAGCGCATGATGCACCACCCAAAGTTTCGGCAGTCCATCCTCGCTCCGCTCCATCACCTGCGCCGCATTCATTCCCGCAATTTCCTTCAACAGCTTTCGCCGCAACTCATAATCCACCGGCCGCCGATTGTCTGGATCCACCAGGGAAAAATCCCACAACTCCCCTCCCTGGTATGTATCCGGAACACCCGGCACCGTGTATTTCATCAGCGTCTGTGCCAACGAATTGATGCGTCCTGCCTCAGCAATGCCGCCGACAAACTTCTCCAACTCCCCCACAAAACCCGTGTCCGCCACCAGCCTGTCCACATACTCATGCAACGCACGCTCATACTCCGCATTGGTCCACACCCAACTCGTCCGAATCTTTGCCTCACGCATTGCCTTCTGCATATAGTCCCGCAGCCGCTCCGCACTGATCGGCCACACCCCCACCATCGTCTGATACAAAAACCACTCCGTCCCTGTATCAATCTGATCTCCACTCCGATGCTTCGCATTCCGCGCGCTCCACCGCCTCACCGCCTCCGCAAAAGTATCGGACATCTCACTCAGCACCAGCATCCGAGCCCGTACATCGTCACTCCGCTTCGTATCGTGCGTGCCCAGCGCCGTCATCGTCGTCGGAAACGTGTCCTGCATCTTCACGTTGTATCCGTGGAAATATTCCAGGCTGAATCCATCACAATCAGGATCACCCCCCACTTCATTCAGCGCAATCAACCGATTCGAGCAATAGAGCGCCGTATCCTCCACCCCCTTCGCCATCACCGGCCCCGTGAATTGCTGAAAGCGATTTACAAACTCCGTCTCAATCTTTCCCGTAACCTTCAGCGTCAAAACATCGCGCATAAAATCGAACAGCCCGCCGTCGATATCCACGCGATTCGCCTTCGCACCCTCCGTCGCGCTCTCGATCCGCATACGGTCCTCGTCCTTAATCTCGTTCCGCTCCGGCACCACATACGTCCGATACACCGAGAAGCACGCAGCCACCTCCCGTATCGCCCGCCGAATCTCCGCCAGCGCAAAGTCCCGCTGATCGCGATTCCTCTCGCAAATATCCACAAACAGACTCGTCAGCCGATTCACATCGCTGCCCAGCGCCTCCTGCGTCACTACGATCTTCTTATCATGCGCGATCACCGCAAACTCCATCGTGTCCCCGGTAAACGCCGTGTAGTGTTCGCCCAATCTCTTGAGCCCCTCGCCCTGCACCAGCACGCCCATCGCCACGTTTAAAAAGTCATACCCTGTCGTTCCTTCAATCGGCCAATCCCTGCGCATCCACTCGCCCGGCTCAAGAATCTTTTCCCCCACAATCCACGCATCAGGAGCACGCTCACGCAGCCGCTCAAGATATTGCTTCGGATCGCGCAGCCCATCCGGATGATCCACGCGAACGCCATCCAGCACCCCCTGCTTCAGCCACTTCACAATCAACGCATGCGTCTCATCGAAGACAAACTCCCGCTCCACGCGCAGTCCAATCAATGTATTCACATCGAAAAATCTTCGATACCCCAACTGCTGATCCGCCGTCTTCCAATACGCCAACCGATAATATTGCTGCGATAGAAATTCGTCCAGCGCATCCACGCTCGCATTCAACTCCCGCACCGCTCGATCGATCGACTCATCAAGAGCAGGCTCCGTCTTACACATCCGCTCCAGCAATCCATGCAGCACATTCTTATCCCGGTGCCGTGCCAGAATCGTTCTCCGATCCCAGAAATCCGGCGTCGGCAACCGCGCAAAGCTCGCACTCACAAAACTCAACGCATCGCTCTTCGCATACTCCGCCGCCTTCCCCAGGATCAGCGACAAACTTGATGGCGATACCGGAAACGTCTGCCCCGCAGCCTCCACCGTGAACGTCGCTCCGTTCCGCGCCACCACCACTCCGCCTGCACTCAACACCCGCCCATACTGATCCGGCAAAATCGGCACCAGCACCTTATCCCGCAGACGCTCCTCCAAAGGGTTCCAATCAATATCAAAAAAACTCGCATACCGGCTGTTCGTTCCGTTCTCCAGCACATCCCACCAGTAACGATTCTGCGCCCCCAGGCTCATGTGGTTCGGCACCGTGTCCAGCACCTGCCCCAGCCCGCTCTCGCTCAGCTTCCTGCAAAAGCGCTCATGCGCCTCCGCCCCACCCAACTCTTCATTCACCTTGCGATGATCGACGACATCATACCCGTGCGTGCTTCCCGGCGCGGCCTGCAGATACGGTGAGCTATACACATGCGTCACCCCCAGCGCCTTAAGGTACTCGGCGATGGCCCCGGCATCATCAAAATTAAAGTCCTTGTGCAACTGCACGCGATACGTCGAACCAGGCACACGCCCCATGGAGTATCTGCTCCTGACAAAAAGCTCATTTAGCGCCTGGCTAGGTAGATTCCCTCCAGTGCACTTGAGGTTGCATCTGCCGTAATTTCCCTCACTTGCCAGATTCAATCCACTCTGGGCGCCACTGCCCCGAAAGCGCAAACGCCGCATGCAGCAGCCCGATATGCGACAGCGCCTGCGGAAAATTCCCCAGCATCCGCTTTTTCTTCGGGTCATACTCTTCGCTCAATAGCCCCACATCATTCCGCAACATCAGCAGCCGCTCAAACATCGCCGTCGCTTCTTCTTCTCGCCCAATCAGCCACAAGCACGTCACCATCCAGAAGCTGCATGCCAGAAATGTTCCTTCGCCGCCGCTCAGCCCATCCTTCGACTTCGCCGTGTTATATCGCTGCACCAGCCCATCCTTCATCAGCTCCTTCTGAATCGCATCGATCGTCCCCACCATCCGCGGATCATCCGCCGGCAGAAATCCCACCAGCAACATTCGCAAACACGACGCATCCAGCATCTTCGATCCATAGCTCTGCGTAAACGAGTTCAACTTCTCATCAAATCCTTTCGCGCAAATCTCGGCGTGCAGCATGTCGCGATTCTTTCGCCACCGCTTCACATCGCCGCCTCCATCAAATTGCTCATGCCGCTTCACCGCATGGTCCAGCGCCACCCACGCCATCACCTTGCTATACACAAAGTGCTGCGCCCCACCCCGCATCTCCCATATCCCCCCGTCCGGCAAAGTCCACACCTTGCACAGGTGATCGATCAACGCCGCCTCCATCGCCAACGAGGGTGTCTTCAAATCATCATTCGCCGCCGGAGTTCGACTCAGCGCCACCGCAACCTCGCCATACACATCCAGCTGAAATTGTCCCGAAGCCGCATTCCCAATCCGCACCGGCTGCGAATTCTCATAGCCCGTCAGCCATTCCGCCTCCCACTCCACCAGCCTCCGTTCTCCATCGATCCCATACAAACTCTGCACCTGTCCCGGAGATCCGGCAATGGCCCGCAGCAGCCACCGCCGCCACCGCACCGCCTCCTCCGTATACCCCGCGCCCATCAGCACCAGCAGCAGGAACGACGTATCCCGCAGCCAGCAATATCGATAGTCCCAGTTCCTCTCCCCGCCAATCCTCTCCGGCAGCCCCGCCGTCACCGCCGCAACCACTCCCCCCGTCGGTCGATACGTCATCGCCTTCAGCGTCATCAAGCTCCGCTGCACAGCCTCCGCATACTTCCCCTTGTACGTCGATCGGTCCGACCACGCACACCAATATTTCTGCGTGTCCCGCAGCGCATTCTCCACCGGCACGGCCGCAGGATCACTTTGGATCGAACTCGCATACGTAAGCGTGAAGCAAACCTGCTCCCCCGCGCGCAGCATAAAGTCGCTTACCGTCGTCATATCCTCGCCACGCAACTCCGCAGCCTTTCCCCCCACACACTCACTGCGCAGCACCGTCATATTCGGTCCCGCAACCGCGCGCACCTCCGCCTCATGCCTCGTCACCCATGGAACCGTCAGCCCGTAATCGAACCGCAGCACCAGGTCCATGTGCATCTTCACCTTGCCGCGCACCCCGCGCACCATCCTCACCACATCGGAATGTTCCCCCCGCGGCGGCATGAAATCTGTCAGGCAAACCTCTCCCTCCTTCGTCACGAACGTTGTCTCGACGATCATCGTTCCCGGCTGATACCGTCTTCGCCTCGAAACAATCTTCTCCAACGGACGTATTCGCCAGAATCCGTTCTCCGCCGTTCCCAGCAGTGCCGCAAAGCAGGCCCCTGAAGAAAATGTCGGCCAGCACAACCAGTCGATCGACCCATCGAGGCTCACCAGCGCCGCCGTCTCGCAATCCCCAATCACCGCATAGTCTTCAATGCGTGCACCATGCAGCGGCAACTTCTTGCGCTTGATTCTCTCCGGCAATATTCCTCCACGCAGCAGCGCTTCATCCTACCCACGCAATGCTCTTACTGCTTCGATGCATATCCACTCCCTCAGGTCGCGCCTCCACCCCTCCCAACATCACAGTCCTGAAACATCTGTCCCCACAGAACCCCGTGCCTTCAATTTCCTGAACCAGACCAGACGCTCGCTCTCCTCGGATTATCATGGGCACGTAGCAGTCGACTGCATCAAAGCCATCAGGAGCCACATCACGAATGAAGCCAGCCGAAGGCCGTAAGAGAATCCTCATCGAAGAGATCCAGCCAACCGTCAACGATGGCCGCTATCCTGCCAAGCGCATCCTCGGCGACACCGTCGACGTCACCGCCGCCATCTTCGGCGACGGACACGATCACGTCGCCGCCCGTCTGCACTACCGCCACGCATCGCAGCGCAAGTGGCTCACCACCAACTTCACCGCGCTCACCAATGACCGCTGGTCCGCCACCTTCACCGCCGACAAACTCGGCCTCTGGCACTTCACCATCGATGCCTGGATCGACCACTTCGACACCTGGATTCATGACCTCGCCAAGCGCCTCGCTGCGCAGACAGATTCCGCGCAGGACATTCCCGTCGCCCTCCGCATCGGTGCCAATCATCTCGACGCCGCAGCATCGCGCGCCAAGGCAATCGACGCGAAAAAACTAAGCCTCGCTGCAACCCAGCTTCGCGCCCTCGCCGACCAGAACCTCCCCCTCTACGACGATCCCATCACTCCCGAAATCATCGCCCTCGTCGCCAAATATCCCGACTTCAGTTTCGCCACGAAATACACCAGCGAATTTCCTCTCTGGGTCGACCGCGAGCGAGCCCGCTTCTCCTCCTGGTACGAACTCTTCCCCCGCTCCACAAGTTTCACGCCCAACCAGCACGGCACTCTCCGCGACGTCGCCGCGCGCGTCCCAGAGATCGCCGCCATGGGTTTCGACGTCCTCTACATGCCCCCCATCCACCCCATCGGCAACGCCTATCGCAAGGGCCGCAACAACACCACCACCCCCGAGCCCGACGACGTAGGCAGCCCCTGGGCCATAGGAAACACCCACATCGGCGAAGGCGAAGGAGGACACCTCGACATCCTCCCCGAGCTAGGAACCTTCGCCGACTTCGATGCTCTCGTCCAAACCGCTCAGTCCCACAATATCGACATCGCACTCGACATCGCCTTCCAATGCTCCCCCGACCACCCCTGGGTCGCCGCTCATCCCGCCTGGTTCAGCCACCGCCCCGACGGCACCATCCAGTACGCCGAAAATCCTCCCAAAAAATATCAGGACATCTACCCGCTCAACTTCGAATCCTCCGACTGGCGCGGCCTCTGGGACGCCCTCTTCGGCGTCTTCAAGTTCTGGGTCGACCGCGGAGTCCGCGTCTTCCGCGTCGACAACCCACACACCAAGGCCCTCCCCTTC
>DHWW01000082.1 GCA_002413385.1 Granulicella sp. UBA5172 | reverse complement strand
GCGAGGTTCAGGTCGAAGACGTTGCAGGGAAACTGAATCGTGCGCAGACCGGCAGCCAAGGCAGCTTCGACGACCGGTGGGTGGGACGCGATGCCGAAGCGCCGTACCTTGCCTTCGGTGACCAGTTGCTCCAGCGCGGCGAGCAGGTCGTCCTGCTGCATCACGCTGACGGGTGGCTCGTGCAGGAAGAGCAGGTCCACATAATCGGTGCGCAACGCCCGCAGGCTGGTTTCAAGGCTCTCGTGCAGCACCGCGATGCTAAAGTTTCCGGTCGAGAATTGTGCGGCGATCTGCTTCTGCATGGCCTTGCGCGCGCTCGGAAGCAGATGCAGAAGCCCTCGCAGGGCGGGCTTCAGCACCTCTTTAATGGGGTTGGTCCGCGCGGGTAGAATGCCAAACTTCGTCGAAATCACGACGGAATCTCTGCGGTTCCGCAGGAATTCCCCGAGCAGGCCCTCGGATTCACCATAGCCGTAGGAGCGTGCTGTGTCGAAAAAAGAGATGCCAGCGTCATAGGCCGCACCCAGGGCGTCGAGCGACGCCTTGCACCCCACGCGGCCCATAACGGCGGAGCAGCCAAAGCCAAGCACTGACGAACTGATTCCAGTGTCACCCAGGGTTACGGTTCGCATAAGCACGCATCTTGCATGTGGCGCGGCAACCTGACAGAATCGATTGTCCATCTCAGCAGAGACATTCGTGGCTCCTTCGGGTCATTTTGGTTTACCACACAGACGTGCAGCCCCTCTTTCATAAGTATGGGACGGTCTCGACCGAACGATGCTGAAGAGGTAAAACAGTAGAGAGACATTCAGACATGATTCAGCAGAAAGTTCGCAAGGCCGTAATCCCTGCAGCAGGCTTCGGCACCAGATTTCTTCCCGCAACAAAGGCTACTCCAAAAGAGATGCTTCCGCTCGTCGACAAGCCACTGATTCAGTATGGCGTGGAGGAGGCGGTTGCCGCTGGCTGCACGGACATTATCATCGTCACCGGGCGCGGCAAGACCACGATGGAGGACCACTTTGACCGCGCGCCAGAGCTGGAGGCCGCGTTGCGTGCGCGCGGCAAGACCGAGCTGCTACGAATTGCGTGCTCGGTCACCAAGCTTGCGCGCATCAGTTATGTGCGACAGCCGGAGGCGCTCGGCCTGGGCCACGCTGTCCTGATGGCCAAGGAACTCATCGGCAACGAGCCGTTCGCCGTGATCCTGCCCGACGACATCGTCGATGGCGAGGTGGCTTGCCTGAAGCAGATGGTCGAGGCCTTCGACGAGACGCAATCGACGATTCTGGGTTCGGAGGTTGTTGAAGGCGATGCAATCTCCTTGTATGGCTGCCTGGATTGCGTGCCCGATCCGATCAACCCCCGCTTGCTCGATATCAGCAACCTCGTCGAGAAGCCGAAGCCACAGGATGCTCCCAGCCAGAATGCCATTATTGGCCGCTATATTCTGACTCCGCGTATCTTCGAGTTGCTCGAGCAGGTGCAGCCAGGCTCGGGCGGTGAGATCCAGCTTACCGACGCGATCAAGGCGCTGCTGCAATTTGAGAAGGTCTATGGCTTTCACTACGTCGGTAAGCGCTACGACGCTGGCGATAAATTGGGCTTCCTGCAGGCGACCGTCGATCTGGCAATCAAACACAAGGACGTCGGTCCGGCCTTTCGTGATTGGCTACAGAAACAAAGTTTCTAGATTTCGTTCATCCGCCACTTTCCCTACAAGCTCATCGTGGGCCGCGGCGATATGCTGGAGTGTGTCGAAGCACTTAGGAGGATGAACGTGAATCGTTCCATTGAGTCTCGCCTCTCCGGTCGCCGCTGGAGCCATCTCCGCGACGCGTGCATCCTGGGCTTGCTGCTGCCGCTGCTCTGCGGCCAGTACGCGAATGCGCAGGGCGGGCACCCAACGGATTCGCCCACGTCCGAACAATCGGGCGCAGCGCAGAGAACCCGGTTGATCCTCAAGGACGGCAGCTATCAACTCGTGCTCGGCTTCAAGGTGCTCGGCAACGTGGTCCGGTATCGCAGTGCCGAACGAAACGACGAGACCGAGGACGTGCCCCTGTCGCTGGTCGATCTCCCCGCAACGGAGCGCTGGCAGAGCGACCATGCCAGGGCTCAATCCAATACTCGCCCGGTCCTGAGCCCTGAGCTGGAAAGGGAAGAGGCCGCTCGCCGCGCCCTTACGCCAGAGGTCGCCCCCGACCTTCACCTGCCCGAGGAAGACAGCGTGCTGGCTCTCGATACCTACCGCGGCACACCGGAGCTGGTGCCCGTCCCCCAGGAAGGCAGCGACCTGAACAAGGAGACCGCCCACGCCGCATTGAAGTCGATGATCGATCCAGCGTCCGTTGCGCATCGAATTCTCAGCATCCCGGGCACAGCCTCGGACATTCAACTGCACGTCAATGCCCTCGTCTTTTACGTGCGCATCGGCGACAACGATGACGATGAGGATACCGATGGCGGCGCTCTTACGGTCGATACGCATGGAGCAGCTGGGCGCGCTACTCCATCCGGCGGCGAGGCGAAGAGCAGGTATGTGATCGGGCGCCTGGATGTGCGAGCCGACCAGCGCATCGTCAGCAGCTTTCGCCTCGGCCAACTGGGTACCGGCAGCATGCAGCCCGACGTTATCGAAACGAGTCAGGAGGTCCTGCCCGGCGGGGTCTGGATGAAGCTGACACCGAACCAGCCGCTTCAGGCGGGCGAGTATGCCCTGATCGAGGTCCTCTCCAACCGCGAGGTCAACTTGAATGTGTGGGACTTCGGCGTGCATGCGAACGCCAAAGAGAACGTCGAGGCCATCCATCCCGAGGCGGAAAAGCCAGCGACGCTGGAGCGCCGTGGGCCGGTGTAAGCCTGCTTCCTACTCTTCCACCGGCACATCGTGGAGCGAAGGGAGCGTCGACTTTGCAATCAGTCCGCACATCGCTGCCGCGATCAGAGTCAGACCCGCGATCGTATAGAGCCCACCGGAAAAGCCGTGAGTGATGTCCTTCAGCCGCCCGGTCAGATAGGGCCCGAAGAACCCGCCGGCGCCCGAAATCATCATGATGATCGCCACGCCGCCAGCCGCAGCCTGTCCGCCGAGAATGCGCGTAGGCAGCGACCAGAACGGCCCCATGATGCTCCAATATCCCATCGCGGCAAGCGTAAATCCCACGAGTTCGGCGCTGAGCGAGTGTGCTGCTCCCGCCCATCCAAACCCAATCGCGCTCAGCACCAGGCAGCCGGCGATGTGCCACCGCCGCTCGCCGGTACGGTCGCTGCTATAGCCGATCACCACCGTAAAAATTGCCGCCGCAAGATACGGGATCGTCGAGTATTTGCCGATGTAGCTGGCATCCGCCGCCGTCAGGACGCTGCCCGCAGCGCTCGCGCCATGAAGGAACGTATTCAGGATCAGCGGCATCCATAGATTCACCGTATACACGCCGACCTGGTCGAAGAAGCAGATGCTCGCCAGCAGCCACACCATGGGCGATTTGAATGCGTCCATCAGCAGGTGTTTCTCTGCCGCGCCGCCTTCCTTGCGGTCGCGCTCCAGTTCCTCGTCGAGCCAGGATTTTTCATCGACACTCAGCCAGTTCGCGTCGTCGGGTTTGTCCTTCAACAGGCGCAGCACGCTGAAGCCCATCACGAAACTAGGAATACCCTCCACCAGGAACAGCCACTGCCACCCATGCAGATGCCCAAAGCCCTCAAGCTGCAACAGCGCGCCGGAGATGGGCGCACCGACCACCCCGGCGATCGACGTAGCCGTCATGAATTTGGCGATCGCGCGGGCCCGCTCCTGCGAAGGAAACCAATAGGTTAAATACAGAATCATGCCAGGAAAGAAGCCCGCCTCGCACACCCCTAGCAGAAATCGCAAGATGTAAAACGATATCTCCCCTCGCGTGAACATCATGCACGTGGCGATAACGCCCCAGCTGATCATGATGCGCGCGATCCACTTCCGCGGCCCAACCTTGACCAGCATCAGGTTGCTGGGCAGATCAAACAGCGCCGAACCCAGAAAGAAAATTCCCGCGCCAGTGCCATAGACCGTGTTGCTCAAGTGCAGGTCATGCTTCATCTGCAGCGCGGCAAAGCCCACATTGACGCGGTCAAGATACGCCAGGATGTACAGCAGAAACATGTACGGAATCAGCCGCCATGCAATCTTGCTGAAAATCTTTTTTCTATCGACGTTGGGCAGGGATTCGGTGACGGACACACTTCCACTCTAACCGCTTAGCCGTGGCGAGAGGTACTGGGTGCCGGGTGAATCGCAGGAGCATTACTGTTAGCCACTACCAATTGATTGCGGCCGCCCTCCTTTGCCGCATACATCATCGTGTCGGCAGCGCGAATCAGGTCATGCAGCGAGGCGCCATCCTGCGGAAAGGTCGCAAGTCCGAGACTGGCCGTCAACGACAGCGACAGCCCCTCGCTCGAGAGGAAGCCGGACTGCGTAATCCGCTCGAGCACGCGCCGCGAGAGATCCGTCGCCGCCGCCTTGTCGAGCCCTCGCAGTAACGCTACAAACTCATCGCCACCATACCGAAATGCCGCGTGATCCGGTCCCAGCGTGCGCTTTAATACATTCCCAACCTCGGCCAGCAATCGTGAGCCGACCAGGTGGCCATGCCGATCGTTGACGCTCTTGAAGCGGTCGAGATCCAGAAACAGCAGGCTGAAATGCGGCTGCACGATGGTGACCACGCGCGATGTTGTCGCCGCAATGTGCTGCACAATCTCCTTCTCCAGCAGCGTGTAAAGATGTCGCGCATTGAACAGCCCGGTACAGTCGTCCGTGATGCTGAGATGCTGAATCAGCTTGACGTGGCGCGAATTTTCGAGCGCGATCGCCGCATAGTCGCAGAGTACCCTCAGCAGCGCAATCGACGACTCGGGCAGCAGGTCCAGCTCGCTGTTATTGAGCTGCAGAATGCCGAGCGTGCGATCGCCGTGGCGGATTGGAAGGCATGCGATGGAGCGCAGATTCAGCTCAGGGTGGGCCTGCGCATAGCGCGACCAATCCGGGTCGGCGCTGATGTCCGGCACGACCAGCGGAATCCCGGTAGCCGCAACATACCCTGCAATGCCCTCGCCGGGACCGAGTCGCAGGTCGCGCAGCAGCGTCTCGTCCAGCCCCGCAGAGAGCGCGTAATACAGTTCCGAGGTCTCTTCGTCGTACATCAGCAACGACCAGTGCTCCGGCCCGAAAAACTCCTCCATCTTCGCCATGATGGAGCGCAGCAGCGAGTCCAATTCAAGGTTGGAGGTCAGCGCACGCGCAACCTCGTGGAACACGCGCAGGGTGTCAATCTGGCGCGAATCCATCGTGGCCAGCTGGCGGCGGTCGTGCTTGCGACGGTCCCTCATGATGTGCGGCTGTGTCGCCGCGTATCCCTTTCGATCAAGTCCAGCTCAGCCATAGTGGCTGCCATCGAGTTGCCGGTACGACCCGAAACGATCCGGACGGTTACGATAGCATAGCGCACAATGTGTTTCATTTCTGCGTCTTGGGACACAGTGCTTGTCAGAACAGTCGCCCGGAACGCAGAAACGCAAACGCTCTCAGCCCCCGATATGGACCATGCTCCGAGAAGGCTTCAGGAAGCCTGGCTCGCCAATATGATGACGCGCTTCCTTGCCCTGGACGATTCGCCGGATCCAGCTACTCATCTCATCGTCAGTTGCGCCACGATACATGAGCCCGATGAGGTCGTGGTCCGATTGCGAAAAAAGACACGTCCGCAGTTTCCCATCCGACGTCAGCCGCACCCGGCTGCAGTGGCCGCAAAACGGTTCGGAGACCGGTGCGATGATGCCAATCTCGCCCAACCCATCGTCAAACGTGAACCGCCGCGCGGTCTCCGAAAGATGATTCGGCGCCAGCGCCACCAGCGGCCGCACCTTATTCAGCCGCTCGACGATCTCCTTCATCGGAACTACCGTCTCCGGAGACCAGGTGCGGTCTTCCTCCAGCGGCATGAACTCGATAAACCGCACGATCACCTGCTCCCGCCGTGAAAACTCCGCGAAAGCCTCGATCTGGGTGTCGTTGAAGCCGCGCAGCAGTACGCAGTTGATCTTGATCGGCCCAAGCCCAGCGTCCTGTGCGGCACGGATGCCGTCGCGCACCTTCTGAAACCCGCCGGGAACCCGTGTAATTCGGGTAAATGTCTCCGGGTCGACAGCGTCCATGCTGATCGTGATTCGCGAAAGCCCCGCCTCCTTCAGCGGTTTTGCCAGCGGCGCCAGCAGGTGCCCATTCGTCGTAATCGCAATGTCCAGCGGCTTGCTCGAAAACGCCGGCCGCAGCTTCGCCGTCTCCCTCACCAAGTCGAGCAGCCCGTTCCGCAGCAGCGGTTCTCCCCCCGTCAACCGAATCTTCTCTATCCCCAGGGAGACAAACACCCGTATAATCCGCGCATAATCCGCAATCGGCAACTCGGAGAACTGCGCCCCATCATTCCCCGTTCGGCAGTAGACGCACTTGTAGTTGCAGCGGTCTGTGACCGAAAGCCGTAGATCCGTCAGCGCACGCTTGTGTCCATCGCGCAGACGTAACTCTCCAGCCAGGTCGCCGTCCGGCGATTCTTGCAATTTTGCGGTCTCGAGGAGTGGGAGCGACGAAGAGGCCATATCCAACAATACAACCGTTGGAGGCATCTGGGGGTGTTTTGAACCGATGTCAGTTTCGCGAGCTAAATACCCACGCCAAACTCAACATCCTGCGCCTGATCGCCGGAATGGGCGTAAAAGTCGTAGGGCGTGCGGCGATTGAACTTGTAGCGCTGACGAATTTCGCGCCCAATCACAACCCCCAGGGCCAGCACCGTGATCCCAGCCGATACCCAGCCCACATTACGCAGCAGGGTGCTTCCGTCGTGGGTGGCGTTACCGACGGAATCTTCGATCTGTTCGCCGAATTTGCGGAGCGAGCGAGAGAGCTTCATGGCTTGCATCATAACGCAGTCGGATGAAGTTTGTGTATCCCGCACATGAATCTGCCATTAACAGGGTGTGTTCCAGGTCTATCCGGCCTGCACTCCCGACAGACGCCTCTCAGGCCTTTGCTGCAGCCGCCGGAGCCGCTGCGGGTGCGGCAGTTGGAGGCGTCACCAGCTTTGCACTGTCCCCTGAACTTCCACTGTCGCCCGATCCTGAACTGCCTGATCCCGCATCCGAGGAACCCGTGCCCGAAGAAGCTGCGGGCGCGGACGAGTCCCCACTCTCTCCTGCGGCGCCCGGCTTCGCCGACGAGTACCCATCCTTGTACCAGCCGCCTCCCTTGAACGAAATGGCTGCGGCCGTTATCGTCCGCTCCAGGTTTCCCCCACAGTGCGGGCAGACAGTCAGGTCAGCGTCAGAAAACTTCTGGATCTTCTCGGTGCGGCGATGGCAGGCAGTGCATTCGTACTCGTAAAGCGGCATAACGAATCCTTGGGGGGTGCTGAACAGCGAAATCAGCCTTTATCCAGAATACAGACACCATCCCCCGCATGGCGAATCCCCCCGATCCCTTGAAATCCCACGACCAGCTGGCCGAGGTCCCAATCTTCATCTTCCACCGAAAGAAGATCGGCAATGCTGGCTCAAAATAACAACAGCAATTGGAATTTTCTAATATCCAAGTCAGCTAACTGCACTGTCCTTTGTCGCGACCCAAGCCCTAACAGGAAGTCGGTTCATAGCGGTTGCGTAATCAGGAATAGCTCATGCTCTATGGCCTATTCCACTACACTACTTCTCAGCAAATTAGAGTTACTCAAGATTAGAAGTATGTCTATAGGATTTTCTAATACGCCTAACTAAGAACCTGTGTAGTTACGCAGTTTCAAGGAAGATTCTATGAGCTCGCATCCCTCGGTTGCACGCTTCTCTCGCCGCCAAATACTCCAGGATTTCGCCGCTGTGGCTGCCAGCTCGGTCCTCTCCGGCTGCGGTGCCGCCAGCTTCAGCACGATCATCTCCTCGACCAGCAAGCTGCCTGTGCCGTCACAGCCATCCTCGGTCCCGCCTGCCCCAACGCCGCAGCCGCTGCCCATCGGATCCATCACAGCCGCTTCGCTTACCGTTGCAGCGAACGCCATGGGCACGTTCGGCGAGGGCTTCGTTGGCCTCGCGTATCAGAAGCAGACGCTGTCCATGCCGCTCTTCACCGGCGCCAATTCCGACCTTATTGGTCTCTTCAAAAGGCTTGGCAGTGGCGTGCTGCGCCTGGGCGGCAGCTCGGTCGACCAAACTGTGTGGACGTCGGAGGGCAAGGGCCAGACCTCCGGCCAGATTGTGCCCCTGGACATCGACGCCCTCGCGTCATTTCTGCGCGCGACGGGATGGACGTGCATCTACGGTGTCAACCTCGGCGGCTCGGCCACGGGTGCGACGACCCCCGCGCTGGCGGCGGCGGAAGTCTCCTACGTGTCCCAGCAACTAGGCTCCTCGCTGGTGGGCGTCGAGCTCGGCAACGAGTGCGAAAATTACGGTGCCCCATCCAGCTACTATCCCTACAACTGGACGATTCAGAGGTTCGAATCGCTCTGGATGCAGTATCGCGACGCAATCGTTGCCGTAACGCCAACCGCGCCGCTCACCGGCCCAGCGGCTGCCAGCAAGGTCTATGGCTGGACGATCCCCTTCGGCGAGTATGTCACCCGGAGCCAGATCAACCTTCTCACGCAGCATTACAACCGCGGCCCGGGCATCTCCTCCACCGCGACGGTCGACGACCTGCTCTCTCCCGACCCCGCACTCGCGACCCTGCTGCAGGAGCTGGCCGCCGGCTCGCAATCCGTCGACGTCCCCTTCCGTATCGCCGAATGCACTTCCTACGGCAGCGGCGGAATCGCCGGAGTCAGCAATGCCTTTGCTTCCTCTCTCTGGGCCATCGACATGGTTTTCAATGCCGCTCTGGGCGGGGCCGCCGGCGTCAACTTCAATGCCGGCAGCAACGCCGGCAGCAACGGCGACGACGATGCAATCGACACGCCCATCGCCGACAACTTCGGGGTCGTCGTTGGCGCGCAACCCAGCTTCTATGGCCTCCTGCTGGCAAAGCTGGCGGGGCAGGGAACGCTGCTCTCCACGCAGCTTTCGGCAGCATCGCTCAACGTCACCAGCTACGCGGTCAGCAATGCCGACGGCGGCTTGAGCCTGGTCATCGTCAACAAGGATGCAACGCAAAATCTCGACCTCAGCATCGCGCTGCCAGCAGCCATGACCTCCGCGGCGTTGCAAACGATGACGCAGCTCTCCCCCGGAGCAACGACACCCGACCTCACCGCGCTCTCCGGCGTCACCATCCAGGGAGCATCGGTCGCAACCGACGGCACCTTCAATCCGGGCACCGCCTACGCTCTTACCGTCAGCGGCAAGCAGCTCTCCTGCTACGTCCCGTCCCTCAGCGCCGTGCTGATCCAGTTGTCCTGAACTCCGCGGTTCCTACGCCCCAGTGCATGAGCAGCACGCAGGATGCTATCGTTCTCGCCATGAGATTTTTCGTGCGTTGTATGGCAGCCGCAGGGTTGGTTTCGATCATGGCAGCAGCTCAGCAGCCCAACGTAGCGCCCACCCCGCCCATGGGTTGGAACAGCTGGGACTCCTACGGCCTCACCATCACCGAGCCCGCGTTCCGTGCCAACGTCAAGGTCCTCAAACAGAAGCTCCTGCCCTTCGGCTGGCAGTACGCTGTCATTGACGAAGGCTGGTTCTTCGAGAACCCCAACGACCGCGATAAGCCCGACACCCTGCGCTATGCCATCGACCCCCATGGCCGCTATGTCCCCGTCCCGGCCAGGTTTCCGTCTTCGGTCTCCAACGCCGCTCCGCCCCCTATCCATAGCGGCGCCACGGCAACCGTCAAGCTTCCCGCGACCATCGAAGACACCAGCTTCAAGGCATTGGGTGCATGGGTCCACGCGCAGGGGCTCAAGTTCGGAATCCACATCGTGCGAGGCATTCCGCGTGCTTCGGTCGAGCGCAATCTCCCCATCCAGGGCAGCAGCTTTCACGCGCAGGATGCAGCCGACCAGACCGACGTCTGCCCCTGGGACCCCACCAACTGGGGAGTCAAAAACGATGCCGCCGGCCAGTCCTGGTATGACTCCCTCCTGCGCCAATACGCCGCCTGGGGCGTCGACCTGCTCAAAGTCGATTGCATCTCCGACCACCCGTACAAGCTCGATGAGATCCAGATGATTCGCCGCGCCATCGACAAGACGGGCCGCCCCATCGTCCTCAGCCTCTCCCCCGGCCCCACCTCCCTCGACCACGCCGCCGAGGTCAGCAAGCTCTCCAACATGTGGCGCATCGCCGACGACCACTGGGACGTCTGGGGCTCCAACGGCAAGCCCTTCCCGCAGGGCACCAAGGGCCAGTTCGCCCGCCTCAACGCGTGGAATAAGTACGCCAAACCGGGCACCTGGCCGGAACGCCGACATGCTCCCCATAGGCGAGCTCGGCCCCCGAACCCGGCTGGGGCAAAGCACGAGCCTCCATGCTCACGCCCGACGAAGTCAAGACCGAGCTCACGCTCTGGTCCATCGCGCGCAGCCCTATGATTCTCGGCGCAAACCTCACCCAACTCGACGCCCCGATGCTCGCCCTGCTGACCAATCCTCAGTGGATCGCAGTCAGCCAGAAGGCTACCGAAAGCGCACAGGTACTGCACGATGGCAACCTCATCGTCTGGCAGGCAAAGCTGCCGGGAGACAAGGTGGCGCTGGCCATCTTCAANNACCGAACTAGCTCCCCACGCCTGCGCGCTGCTGCTGCTGCAGTAGCGCCGGTGCTGGTGCGGTGACGTCAAACACATGCCTTCATGGGCGGTTATGCGATCATGAGATCGGTACTGCTTCATGCTGCGACGCCTGCTCTCCATCCTGCTGTTCGGGGCAACTCTGCTCCCCCTGATTGCGCCCATGCTCTCCACGGGAGCCATGGCGGAATCGACGCTGCCTGCGTGCTGTCGTCGCAGTGGCAAGCATCATTGCATGATGTCCGCCGCCGCCCGCGCGATCATACTGGGCGAAACGAACGACGGCGCAGTGAGTGTCGGCACCCCACCCGAACAGTGCCCCTACCGCCAGCGCTCGCTGGCCGCTGTTCATCTTCAGGTTTTCACTCCCGCAGCAACCGCGACACACTCCGCGTTCCTGCTGCATGCACCCTCCGCGGCAGCACAGGCTGAATGTCTTCGCCGCATCTCGTTCGACCGCTCTCGACAAAAGCGCGGCCCGCCCTCTCTCCTTAGCTAATTCTGTGGCACGTTCGATTGCTCCTGCAACCATGCAGCGGTGAATCCGTGTCGTGCGTCGCCCGCATCACCCGGGCCAGATCCAGCTACTTGTCGCCACATTCGTGGCGCGCCAGAGGTTTCATGCATCATCCAATAGTCCTGCGACATACCGCATTCTTCCGTCGAATGATCTTCGCTCTCTTGTTGTCCGTACTGCCAGTGTCGTTCGCCGCCGCATCCATCTTTGGGACGGTGCAGGGCATTGTCCACGACTCGGAGCATCGACCGATCCCCGGCGCCCGCATCGAAATCCACGCCGCAACCTCCGACCTCGTTCTGCACACGACGAGCCATCAGGACGGCTCGTTCTCCATCCCCTCCGTGGCCCTTGGCGACTATCGCGTCATCGTCTCCCAGGATGGCTTCGAGACGCAGGAGCAGACCCTCACGCTGGCCTCGGACACGTCGCCGATCCTGCACTTTGAAATGCAGATTGGCACGGTGAAGCAGGCAGTCACCGTGGACGGCGTCGCCCCCACCGTGAACCCCAACAGCGTCACGCCGACAACTCTCGTCGATCGCCAGGACATCGCACAGACGCCCGGTGCCGACCGCACCAACAGCATGGCCATGATCACCGACTTCACGCCCGGCGCCTACATGACGCATGACATGCTGCACATGCGTGGCGGCCATCAACTCGACTGGCAGATCGATGGCGTCGAGATTCCCAACACCAATATCGGCAGCAATCTCGCCGCGCAGATCGACCCCAAGGACATCGACTACATCGAGATCCAGCGTGGCAGTTACACTGCCGACGTTGGCGACCGCACCTACGGCGTCTTCAACGTCGTTCCACGCAGCGGCTTCGAGCGCAACCGCGAGGCTGAGCTCGTCGTCAACGCGGGCAACTTCCT
>DHWW01000352.1:678-27876 GCA_002413385.1 Granulicella sp. UBA5172 | reverse complement strand
TCAGATGGGCTTCCACATGCTCCAACTTCAACAAAAGGGGGATGAGGTATGGAAGGTGCTGGCGAATGCGCGCACCCAGTTCGGCAAATTTGAAGACCTCATGGGCAAGATGGACGACCAGGTCAGCAAGGTCCAGAAGACCATACAGGACGTCGGCACGCGTACCCGCGCGATCAACCGCACCCTGCGAGATGTCAGCGTGGATGCAGCCCAGGCATCGCTGCCTTCAGCTTCTAACAGTGGATTTGACGGTCTTCTTCCCGCGATTGCGGCCAGTGACGACGAATAATTTTTCCGGGGAAACTTATTTATCCACTCTTCCGAATCAGGGTCTTACGGCGACAGTTTACGCACTCCCACGGGTACCAACCGAGGAGGCTCAGTACATATTGCTGGAGGATTCCCTTCCGGTTTACCCTACGGAAGTGCGTGGAACCGCACCAAAAGCACACCTTTGCCGTCACGTTTGCGCTGATCCTTCTGCCCCGAGATCCGGTTAAACCTGGCATCAATATTCACGCTAAATATACCTGAGTTTCCTCTCTGGGGTGCGTTTTGGCGTGTACCATCGTCTGCTTTCGCCCAACGCATCCACAAGTCTTCTTTACACCGTCCGAGCGCGTCGGTATGCTTTCAACTTGGGGCAGTCAATCGGGTACGAGCTAGAAGTGGCCGCATCCCTTTCGCCCAACCCAGGACTTTTATAGGAGATCGCAAGATGCCAGCAGTGGATGAGAAGGTTAAGCAGATTATTGTCGAGCAACTTCAGGTGGATGAAGCCGAAGTGACTCCCGGCGCCAGTTTTCAGGAAGATCTTGGTGCCGACTCGCTCGACGTTGTCGAGCTCGTCATGCAGTTCGAAGAGGCCTTCGATATCCAGATCCCTGACGAGGATGCGGAGAAGATCAAGACCGTCAAGGACGCGACCGAGTACATCGAGAAGCATCAGAAGGGCAAGTAAGCAATGCAGTATCGTCGTGTCGTTGTAACGGGCATGGGCCTCGTCTGCGGGGTCGGGAATACGGCTTCGCAAGTTTGGGAGGGCCTGCTCGCCGGGAAGAGTGGCATGGGCGAGATCACCGCATTCGATCTCACCGGCCACTCCGTCCGCTTTGCAGCCGAAGTCAAGAACTTCGACCCTCACGTCTTCGTGGAGAAGAAGGAGGCCCGCAAGATGGGCCGCTTCATCCACTTCGCCATGGCTGCCGCACAGGAGGCCATGCAGCACTCTGGTCTGCAGGTAACACCAGAGAACAGTGAAACCGTCGGAGTCCATATTGGCTCCGGTATCGGCGGATTCGACGTCATCGAGCGCGAGCACACTGCGTTGATGAACGGCGGTCCTCGCAAAATTTCACCGTTCTTTATTCCGGCGTCGATCATCAACCTGGCGGCAGGGCACGTCTCCATCAAGTACGGCGCAAAGGGCCCGAACGAAGCGACCGCAACAGCCTGCACCAGTTCCGCGCATAGCATCGGCGACGCGTTTCGCATCATCCAGCGCGGTGATGCCGATGCCATGATCGCCGGCGGTGCCGAGGCTGCGATTACGCCACTTTCGGTCGGCGGCTTCGCTGCCATGAAGGCCCTCTCCACCCGCAACGACGACCCCACCCATGCCTGCCGCCCGTTCGACAAGGACCGCGACGGCTTTGTGTGCGGTGAAGGCGCGGGCATCCTCATTCTTGAGGAGCTGGAGTTCGCGCAGGCCCGCGGTGCCCACATCCTCGCCGAGATTATCGGCTACGGCATGAGCGGCGACGCGTACCACATGACGGGCATGGCCCCCGAAGGCGAAGGTTGCCGTCGCGCCATGAACGCCGCTCTGAAGGTTGCAGGCATCTCGCCCGACAAAATCGACTACGTCAACGCGCACGCCACGTCCACACAGCTTGGCGACGCCCTGGAATCGCAGGCAATCGAGAACGTCTTCGGTGAGCGCGCACGCAGCCACGAACTGCTGGTGAGTTCGACCAAGTCCATGACCGGGCATCTGTTGGGCGGCGCAGGCGGCCTGGAGGCCGGCATCGCGATCCTTGCGATGCAGCACCAGATCGTTCCGCCGACCATGAACCTCGACAACGTCGATCCCGCCTGCCGCCTCAACTACGTGCCCAACAAGCCGCAGGCAGCAAAGCTCGATTACGTGCTCTCCAACAGCTTTGGCTTCGGCGGAACGAATGGTTCGCTGGTCTTTAAGCGCTGGGGCGCGGAGTAGGTCAATGTTTCGTGAAACCAGAAAGGCCCGGCAATCCGCCGGGCTTTTCTGTCTTAAGCTGCATCCAAAGGACAGGAGAACGACACCATGGCAGTTTTAAAAGTTGGCAAGGAAAATAACGCAGACATTGAGCTTTATTACGAGGATCGCGGCACCGGAAAGCCGGTGGTGCTGGTCCACGGCTGGCCCCTCAGCGGAGCCTCCTGGGAGCGCCAGTCCGCCGCTCTCCTCGCCGCCGGCTACCGCGTGATCACCTACGATCGCCGGGGGTTTGGCAGGTCCTCACAGCCGAGCACCGGCTATGACTACGACACCCTCGCTAGCGATACGTCGAAGCTCATGGAAGCACTCGACCTCCACGACGTGGCCCTGGTCGGATTCAGCATGGGTGGCGGCGAGGTGGCACGCACCTTCGGCAAGTACAACGAGGCCGGCCGCGTGACCAAGGCCGTCTTCATGGCGTCGATTGTCCCCGCCCTGCGCCACTCCACCGACAATCCCGAAGGTGTTGACCCCACCGTCTTCGAAGGCATCAAGCAGGCCATCGAGGCCGACCGCTTCGCCTTTCTCGAGACCTTCCTCAAGAACTTCTTCAATAAGAAGCTGGTCGGCGGAACCGACATCTCCGATGCCGCCATTCATGCCAACTTCAATGTGGGTGCCGCGTCGAGCTACCACGCCTTTCTGAATTGCGTCGATGCGTGGCTTGAAGACTTCCGCGGGGACATCGCGCAGATCAAGGTGCCGACGCTGGTGATCCACGGCGACAGCGACCAGATTCTACCCATCGAGGCGACCGGCAAGCGCACCGCAGCGCTGATCCCGGGAGCACAACTCCACATCGTAGAGGGCGGCCCGCACGGCCTCAATTGGACCCACGCCACAGAGGTCAACAAGGCACTCCTTGCTTTCCTCAAGTAAGCGCCACCACCACAAAACGAAGGGCCCGGCGCATTACCGGGCCCTTCGTTTTGTGAATCATCCTACCCTCTTGCGGCCGTCATCCCGGTCATCACCAGCAGCGCAAGCAGCCACCACCCGACAACGACAATTGCAACCGTCCCCTTGCTCTTGCGCGCGATGATCGCGGAGCCCATCACCATCAATGCGAGCGACCACAAACCGAAGACGTCGAGGAAGCTTAGCGCCGTCTTCACCCAGTGCGCCGAGTCCGCCATGTAGTAGCCGATGTTTGTCCCCACAGGATTGTTGATGTCAAAGTTCTCCGTGTTGACCCCCGTGTAGACGAAGATGATATTCAGCAGGCCTAGAAAGAAATGCGGTAAATAGGCGTACATAAACACCGCAAAATTCTGGCCGTAGGTTGTCGTAGCACCCAGTCCGAAGTTCAGGCTCGCCCACATCACCAGCGCCACAATCGCAGCAATCATCAGAAAAAACACACCGCCTGCATAGCTGATGTCCTTGGTGACGACTGTCGCGACATTCATCTGCGTAGTGCGTTGCTCGGCAGAAAGCTGCGCCATCTGGTCAGCTGCCTTCGGATTCTGCTGCACTGCCTGCTCCGCTATTCGCTCGAAGCCGATCTTTTGGTCCATCGCAAAGGCCGATGCCGCGGTGATTCCAAAAATCAGCAGAAACGGCAGCCACCAACTGGTGCTGCGAAGGATGTCGAGAAACGTCTTGCTTGGCGCAACAAACGTATCCACCACGCGCTCGACCTGTGAAAGTCCCTGATTCGCGGCTACTTGAACGTCTTCCATAGTAAAGCTCCTTGAAAGGCCTGCGTGAGATTGAAGGCAGTGTACCCTTCGCGGAGCTCCGCGTGAAGATATTTCTTACTCGAGGAGCCTCATCGTTTCGCAGCGCGGCCCAACGCGACCAGCAGGCTCGTCAGAAACGACAGGCCACGGCGGGCGTCCCGGGAAGTCGACCGCCGAAACAGCGTCCACAGGCTGGGTGGCTCTTTCTCTTCCTGATGTTCCTTCGACGCCTTGTCGAAGCCCTGCGCGAGGCGCTGCAGCATGTCCGGGTCAAGCGACCCCAGTATCCTCGCCAGCGCAATTCCATTGCGAATCGCGGTCACGCTCTCGGGAACACTCGCCGCCTCGGCCAGCTTGCCTGCGATGATGTCCTTGCCGCCAATCAACCCTTGCGCCAGCTCCAGGATTCCCTGATCGTGCGATGTCTGCAAAAGATCCCACGCCACCAACAGCGCCTCGGCATGCTCGCGCGGAGCCGTCTCGACACGCTGCATCAACTCCTTGTGATAATCCACCGGCTGCGGCTTGAACGTAATCGGATGTGCCATGTCTGCCTCGTCTTTCTGATCGCTGCTTGGTGCGTGCTACTCCCGAATCCTTACACCGGTTCCATCGTTTTAATCTGGATGAGCTTGTCCGCCGGCTTGCTTCCGGGTACGTGGTAATCGACCCGCGCGCGCTTCTTCTCTACCTCGACACCGCTGGTCAGCGTGCGCGTTCCATAGCGAAAATTCTTACGCGGCAACGGGTTTGTTCCCATCTCCGGAAGCACGGTCATCTTCACCGACAGCTCTTTATACGCGGGTGTATGCGTCGCCCGATCCACATGAGAACTCGTCAGCGCGTTTACCGGGTCCAGTACCGAAATCATCCCCATATACATCTGCTTGCCCGCCACGCGGTCCGTCACCAGCGCCTGCACGCGGACGCGGCCGTAAGGGCTTTCGAGACGAACCCAGCGGCCCGACTCCAGCCCGCGCTCGCTCGCCAGCTCCGGCGAAACCTCGACAAAATTCTCTGGCGTAATCTCCATCACACCCGGCACGCGGAACGTCATATTGCCTTGCTCGAAGTGCTCCAGCAGGCGGCCATTATTCAGGTGCAGGTCATAGGTCGCGTTGGCTTCCTCACTCGGACCAACATATTCCAGCGGCCAGAACGTCGCCTTTCCATCCGGATGCCCAAACTTCTCCGTGTACAGCAGCGGCGTATCCTTCCCATCCGCGGACACCGGCCAGCACAGCGTCTTGTAGCCTTCCAGCCGTTCGTAGTTCACGCCTGCGAAGAACGGCGTCAGGCTCGCCACTTCGTCCATCACGTCGCTCGGGTGGTGGTAGTCCCAGCCGCCTGCGCCGCCCAGTTTCTGCGCGATTGCCTGGATGATCTTCCAGTCCGGCTTCGAATCCCCGAGCGGCTCAAACACCTGGTACAGCCGCTGAATCCGACGCTCTGTGCTCACAAACGTGCCTTCCTTCTCGAGCGACGGCGACGCCGGCAACACCAGGTCAGCATACCGGCACGTCTCCGAGAAGAAAATGTCCTGCACCACCATAAAGTCCAGCTTGCCGAACGCTTCCGCCACATCATTCGCATTCGCGTCCGACGTGATGGTGTCCTCGCCCTTGATGTACATCGCCTTCAGCTTGCCCTCGTGCGCGGCCCCAATCATCTGCCGGTTGTCGAGCCCTGTCGTAATCGGCAGCGTCACGCCCCACGCCGCCTCAAACTTCCCGCGAATCTCCGCGTCATCGACCTTCTGGTAGCCCGAGAAAATATCCGGCATCGAACCAAAGTCGCTCGTACCCTGTACGTTGTTGTGACCACGCAGCGGAAACGCTCCCGCGCCCGGCTTGCCAAAGTTCCCTGTCGCCAGCAGCAGGTTGCAGATTGCCGTCGACGTATCCGATCCGCCACAGTGCTGCGTCACACCCATCGCCCAGCAGATCGCCACCTTTTTCCCGACGATCTCCTTCGCAACCCGCTGCAGCGTCGCTACCGGAATCCCCGTAATCTTCTCCGCGTACTCCAGCGTGCATCCATCCAGCGACGCCTGAAACTCCGGCCACTTATTAACCCATTTGTCGATGAACGCCTGGTCTTGCTGCCCCGTATCAATAATGTACTTCGTCACCGCCTGCAACCAGACCTCGTCAGTCGAAGGGTTCGGACGGATGAACATGTCGGCGCGCTCCGCCATCTCGTGCATTCGAATGTCGCTGACGATCAGCCGCTGGCCGCGATGCTTATGGCTGCGCTTGATGCGCGTCGCCAGCACAGGGTGGCTCTCCGCGGTATTCGACCCGATGATGATCACGAGGTCAGCCGTCTCAATGTCCTGGATGGTTCCCGAGTCGCCGCCAATCCCCACCGTCCGCGAGAGCCCCTTACTTGCGGGCGTCTGGCAATAGCGGCTGCAGTTGTCGACGTTGTTGGTGCCAATCACCGCCCGCGCCAGCTTCTGCATCAGGTAGCTCTCTTCGTTGGTGCACTTCGACGAAGCAATAAACGCAAGTGCATCGGGCCCGTACTCGTTCTTGATCTTTGTGAATTCGTCCGCAACGATCTGCAGCGCCTCATCCCATTCGATCTCGACGAAGGTCTCGCCGCTTTCGTTCTTAACCCGCTTCAGCGGCTTGCGCAAGCGGTCCGGAGAGTTCGCAAAATCCCACCCAAACTTACCCTTCACGCAGGTTGAGATTCCATTCGAAGCACCCTGCGAGGGTTCAACTTTGAGGATGTGCCGGTCTTTGGTCCAGATGTCGAAGCTGCATCCAACACCGCAATACGCGCACACCGTCTTGGTGCGCTTCACCCTTTGGTGGCGCATCTCCGCCTCAATCTCAGACAGCGCAAGAATCGGCGGATAGCCCGTGCTCGGCTCCACCGCCTTCACCACTTCGATCATCGTGTCGAGCACGTGCGCAGGGGTATTCGTCAGATAGCCAGCCTCGCCGAGCATGCCCTTCTCCATCAGCGCATTGCACGGGCAGACGGTCACGCAGTGGCCGCAGCTTACGCAGCTCGAACCTTCGATCTGTTCGCCGCCATCCCACATCACGCGCGGCATATCGCGGTCCCAGCTGATGGTCAGCGTCTCGTTCACCTGCACATTCTGGCAGGCCTCCACGCATCGCCCACACAGGATGCACTGCTCCGGGTCATAGCGGTAGAACGGATTCGAATGATCCTGCTCATACCCCTTCTTGCGATAGGGCCGCGCATTGTGTTTCACCGCCAGCTCCGCCGTCGTATTGTGCAGCGTACAGTTCTGATTGTTGTTATCGCAGACGGTGCAGTAAAGCTCATGGTTTTCAAGCAGCCGGTCGAAGGCATCGCGCTGCGCAATGTCGGCCTTTTCGCTCCGGGTCAGAATCTTCTCGCCGGCAACCACCTGAGCCTCGCAGGACCTTACCAGCTTGCCGTCCACCTCGACCATGCACGTATCGCACGATCCAATCGCACCCATCGCGGGGAGGTAGCACACCTGCGGAATCGGATCGACGCCCTGCATCGTCGCCGCACGGTTCAGCGCATCCACCAGCGGCTCACCTAACTGCGCCGAAACGGCAATGCCGTCAACATGAATTGTGGTATCCGGGACGAACGCACGAGGCGTATTCATGAGCGGTTTCGGGTTTGTCATAGCACTCTTTTCGATGTCCAGATTCTCAGACTCGTTGCAACGCAGGGCGCGGCGCAATCTACACGAATCTCTACCTTGCAGGGTCTGCCTCACTAGAAGAATAGCCCTATTGACCTCATGAAACCCCGACCACTACCACGTAATAATGCGGCTCCCGCTTTTGGCCGTTGCACTGGATTCCGGGGGGACGGCCCGCTACCCGACATAGCGTTCCCGCACCAACCGGAGTGCCTCGTCTTTTGTCGTCACCGTACCCTCTAGCTGAGCATCCTCTGCCGCCTCCAGCATCACCCGAAACTGCGGCCCTGGCTTGTATCCCGCGGCAATCAGGTCCTCCCCGGTCAGCAAAAGTCGCGGGCGAATCTGCGCCTCTCCCAGCTCGTCATATCGATGCTTCGCGAAGGCATAGAGATCCAGCTTTCCGTGCGAACTCATGCAGTCGGCTTTATGCAGCGCCAGGTGCTCCTCAAACTTCGACAGCCGTAAAAATCGTTTCAGCGTCGACTGCTTCATCTGCATCACGTCGCCGAACTTCATATGATTCTGAATGAGCGCCAGGATCTGGTCGGTATCGTCGCCGCTGAACCGCAGCCGCGTCAGGATCGTCCGTGCCACGGCAACACCCACATCGACGTGTCCGTTGAACCGGATCCGGTCCCCAGGTTTTCCCGGGTCAGGCGGAGTAAAGGTTGCCGGCTTGCCCACATCGTGCAATAACATGCCCCACGCCAGCGTCGGGCTCGATCCGGCCGGCAGTTGATCGAGCAGCAACAGAGTGTGAATCCACACATCGCCCTCGGGATGATATTGCGGCGGCTGCTCTACGCCCTGCATGCGTTTGATCTCGGGCAGCACCTGCGCCAGCAGACCACTCTCATCCAGCAACTCGAATCCCCGGCGCGCGCTGCCCTCGGTAAGGATCTTGGTCAACTCTTCGCGCACGCGCTCCGCCGACACGACGCTGATCGTCGCTGCCTGCTGCCAGATGGCGTCCATCGTGCGCCGCTCGATCGCGAACCCCAGCCGCGCAGCGAACCGGATGGCACGCAGCATCCGGAGCTTGTCCTCGGCAAACCGCACCTCCGGCACGCCGATCGCGCGCACCAGCCGCGCATGCAAATCACCCCGCCCACCCACATAATCGAGCACGCAATCCTCGACTCGATCGCCAGCGTCATACGCCATCGCATCGAGCAGCAACCCATTGATCGTGAAGTCCCTCCGCAGCACATCCTCACGCGGATCGAGCGAGAACTTCACCGCGTCCGGCCGCCGCCCATCGCTGTAGGCTCCATCGTGCCGAAACGTTGCCACCTCGGTCGTCACATACTCTTCGGAAATCTGGTCGATCACCAGCACCACCCCAAAGTGCGCCCCCACCGACTCCGTGCGCTCAAACGCCGCCTGCACGAGGTCCGGCGTCGCCGACGTCGCCACATCAAAGTCCTGTGCTGGCACACCCAGGAGCAGATCGCGCACGCAGCCGCCCGCAAAATACGCTGCATGTCCCAGCGCACGCAGCCGCCGCACAATTCTCAGCGCCGCAAGATACCTCTGATCCCCAGCCCTCGCCATTCGTCTCTCTCTCGATCTCTGTCTACTGTCTACCCTACTGCCTGTCTCTCCCTGCCTAGTACGATAGTCCCAATGCCCAACGGCCTCATCCTCGGTATCGAAAGCTCCTGCGACGAAACCTCCGCAGCCGTCGTCCGCGATGGCCGCGAGGTTCTATCCAACGTCGTCGCCTCGCAGCTGATCCACAGCGATTACGGCGGCGTCGTCCCCGAACTCGCCTCGCGCGAACACCTGCGGGCCATCGTCCCCGTCGTCCGCGAAGCGATGCAACGTGCCAACCTCACCTATGCCGACCTCGACGCCGTAGCCGTCACCGAAGGTCCGGGCCTCGCCGGCGCGCTACTCGTTGGCATCACGTTCGCCAAGGCTTTGGCCTTCGGCGCGGACCTCCCTCTGATCGCCGTCAATCACCTTGAGGGCCACATCCACGCTGTTCTTATGGATGCCGCCACCACGTTCGCCGACGCCTCGCCGCTGCTCGCACTGGTCGTCAGCGGGGGCCACACCCATCTTTATCTCGCGAGCAAGACGCCCGAGAGTACCTGGCACTATCGCAACGTCGGCAAGACCCTCGACGACGCCGCCGGCGAGGCCTTCGACAAGGTTGCCAAGCTGCTTGGCCTGCCCTACCCCGGCGGCCCGTGGATGGACGCCCTCGCCCCCCACGGCAACCCCAAGGCCGTGCCCTTCACCTTCGCGCAGATCAAGGCCAAGGCGACCGGCCACACCGCTCCCAAGCTCTCCCGCGAAAATCTGGACCACGACGACCCCACTCGCTTCGACCTCTCTTTCAGTGGCATCAAAACCGCTGTCCGCCGCTACACTGAGCTCCATGGCATGCACGCCGCGATTGTCCAGCGCGAGGCGGCCCTCCGCACCGGCAACCTCATCCACGCCAGGCCCTCCAACCCCGAGGCTCTCGCCCAGGCACTCATCCACTTCGACCCCCAGACCCTCGACCTGATCGCCAGCTTTCAGGCGGCCGTTACACACTACCTCACGCGCACCACGTTCTCCGCCGCCGAGCACTTCGGTGCCCGCGGCCTGCTCGTCAGCGGAGGCGTTGCTGCCAATAGCGAACTCCGCCGCCGCATCACCGCCGAAGCCGCTCGCCGCGGGCTGCCCATCGCCTTCCCCACCATCGCGCTCTCCACGGATAACGCGGCGATGATCGCCGCCGCCGCCTTCCCCAAGCTCCTCACCCGCAACTTCGCCCCTGACACCCTCGAACCCACCCCCCAACTGCGACTCGGCTGAAGGCTCAGGCTCGGCTGGGGACTCCAACTCGGCTAAAATCAAATAGGTACCGACAACAGCAGAAAGTAGCCTGCGGTGCGACGCACAACGTCTCGCCCAGCGGCATGAAGCGACGCGTGGCTCTCGAATTATTCAACACCCTTTCCGGAAAAATCGAACCGCTCTATGCCTCCGACGGCCACGCCCTGCGCTTCTATTGCTGCGGCCCCACGGTCTATGACTACGGCCACATCGGCAACTTCCGCACCTTCCTCCACGTCGACCTCCTGCGCCGCACCGCCCGCCTTCACGGCCTCGCGCTGCATCACGTCATGAACGTCACCGACGTTGACGACAAAATTATCCGCAACGCCCTCGCCGCCGGCAAACCCATCGGAGAGTACAGCGCCAAATACGAGCGAGCCTTCTTCGAAGACATGGACGCGCTCGGCGTCGAGCAGCCCGAACAGATCGCCCACGCTACCGAAAATATCGACGGCATGGTAGCGCTCATCGAGCGCCTCGCCGCACAGGACATCGCCTACAAGACCGAGGACGGCAGTTGGTACTTCCGCATCGCGCGCTTCCCCGGCTACGGCAAGCTCTCCAAGAAAGACCTCGACGGCATCGAAGACGGAGCGCGCGTTGACGTCGACGAGTACGAGAAGGACGCCGCCCGCGACTTCGCTCTCTGGAAGGCCACCAAGCCCGGCGAAACGTCCTGGCAAACGCCCCTCGGCCCCGGTCGTCCCGGCTGGCACATCGAGTGCTCGGCGATGGCCATGAAATATCTCGGCGACTCCTTCGACCTCCACGCCGGCGGCGAAGACCTTATGTTCCCGCACCACGAAAACGAGATCGCGCAGTCGGAAGCAGCGACTCATAAGCCCTTCGCGCGCCACTGGTTCCATGTCCGCTTCCTGCTCGTCGAAGGCAAAAAGATGTCCAAGTCCGAGGGCAATTTCTTCACCCTCCGCGACCTCCTGCTCAAGGGCTACCGCGCCTCTGCCATCCGCTTCCTGCTGCTCAGCGTGCCCTACCGCCACCAGCTGAACTTCACCTTCGACGGACTCACCGAGTCCACCAACGCCGTCGACCGCCTGCGAACCTTCAACGACCGCATCCGCACCGGCAACTGGCTCGATACCGCACCAGCGGACGATACGCTGACGAACCTCATCCGCAAAGGCGACGCCGACTTCACCGCCGCGCTCGCCAACGACCTCAACACCGCCGAAGCCCGCGCCGCCATCTTCGACGTCCTCCGCGCCGTCAACACCGCCGCCGACCATTCCAGGCTCAGCCGCTCCGCCGCTGAAGAGACCCTCGCTCTACTCAACAAATTCGACTCCATCTTCGCCGTCCTCGAAGACCGCGACGCCGACCTCACCCGCACCGCTCTCGCCTGGGCTGAATCCGAAGGCCGCCTGGCCGACGTCTCCCCCGACGTCCTCGAAAAATTCGGCAGCGCCAGCCTCACCGATGCCGACATCGACGCCCTCGTAGCCGAGCGCACGCTAGCCAAGAAGCAACGCAACTTCGCCCGTGCCGACGCCCTCCGCAACGAACTCCTCGAAAAAGGCATCCTCCTCGAAGACTCCAAAGAAGGCGTCCGCTGGAAGCGCCAGTAAGCGCGCCAAGCCGACCGCTAAGCCTCCGCAGTCACAGCAGCAGCCATGTTCCGATGCTGATCCAACTCCTGTAAGTCGAACCGCCTGGCAATTTTATGCCCCCGCCGAATCAGCGGCGTCTCGATCAGGTAGTAACTAGCAATCGCACAGGCAAAAGCGGCGCACCAGCACAGCACGGTATGGGAGTGAAAACTACCCGGCTTCGGCACTACCAGCGGATTGAAAAAAAGCATCTGCCAAAGGTACAAGCTATAGGAGATTCGTCCGATGAACCGTAGCGGCGCAAGCTCCAGAATACGGCTGGTCAACGATTCAGGATGCAGCATGGTCGCCGCAATCAAAATCGGATACACCGTGATCAGCAGCGCATGATCGCTACGCGAGTGATGAAGTATCAGCCTCGCAAATACAGCAGCTGTATACAGCAAGGCCACCCATGGATAGAGATACGACTTGGCAAGCGTACGGATTCGTATCCGTCTCAGCGCAAGCGCAAAAACGCAGCCCAGGAGAATTCCGCCGGTCACCATGTCGCTGCGAAGATAAAGCTCCATCGCATATTTCTGCAGTCGCGGCGTATGAAGAACATAGATCCTCCAAAACTCCAGGGCCACAACCATCATGCTCGTGAGCGCCACTCGGTAACGACGGCAAAGCACCAGAAAACCTGGGAAGAACAGATAGAAGTGCTCTTCCACGGCAAGACTCCAGAAATGCGCGGTCTGCCAGTTCGGGGCGTTCCATGGCCAAACGTCGCGAACCATCAGCGTAGCGCCAGCGACCGCGGACCATACCGGACGGATCCATCCGATCAGCATCAGCACGCAGATAACCGCCAGATACGTCAGCGCTGCAGGCTGAATACGAAACAGACGTCGCGTATAGAAACTGCGGAGAGAGATGCCGCCAAAGCGTTGCTCCTCATCCAGCAGCCGTCCACAGATGAGCATGCCACTCAATGCGAAGAACAGCTGCACACCGAGGTTCCCATTGAATCGAATCCACTGGTTTGATATCCCACCCACAGTCAACAACTGATTGTGGCTTTCTACAACCCACAAAATAGCGATCGCGCGCCAACCATCAAGCGTAGGAATATACGCGCTTCGCTTCCCGTGGTTTGCCGCACTCTCCGCTGCCGAATCGTGCTTGATAGATTGTGTCTCTTCTGTCATCGTGAGCCCAAAGCGTTCCAGTATTTCGACTCTAGCATGAGCAAACCTCTCTCAATTCCCGCCTATTCCACCGCATTGCCCGCCATGCGCACAATCTCGCGTTTGCCGCGATCCTCGCGGCTATACCCCACCATCGACCGAACGACGGCCCGTAGCCTTGTCCAGCCCCGCATCCAACGACTGAAGAACTCCATCGGTCCGAAGACGAATCGCGAGCAGCGGGTGATCCTACCGGAACACGCTGCTCCTGCGTCAAATAACCGACCATGCTGTTCTGAACTCGTCCGGCTCCGCGCCTACTCTATCGACGAATCAGAATCAGCCGAAGAATGAGTCCAATTGCAACCAGATCCCACGGAGACTCGTTCATCGAAGATGTAGCAGGCGCCTTGCCATTGGCTCGATGCGGAGGGAACTTCTTCGAGGTATTTGAGGATGCCGCCCTTCAGGTGGTAGACCTCGGGGAACCCCTGCTGCAGCATGTAGGCCGATGCCTTTTCGCAGCGGATACCGCCAGTGCAGAACATGGCGACTTTGCGATGCCTGGTTGGGTCGAGGTGTTCGCGGACGTAGTCGGAGAAGTCAGAGAAGGTGTTGAGTGGGGGAGTGACGGCTCCGGTGAAGGTGCCGATCGCGGTCTCGTAGGTGTTGCGGGTGTCGAGGAGCAGGACTTCGGGGTCGGCGAGGAGGGCGTTCCATTCCTTGGGATCGACGTATTGGCCGGGGTGGTTGGTGTCGACGGTGGCGTTGCGAAAGGTAATGATCTCGCGCTTGAGTTTGAACTTGAGGCGGCGGAAGGGTGGAGCTTCGGAGGCCGAGAATTTGACTTCGGAGCGGCTGAGGCCGGTGCGCTCGGCGAGGAAGTTGAGGAGGTGGTCGATGGTGGCGGGCGAGCCGGCCATGGTGCCGTTGATTCCTTCGGGGGCGACCAAGGTGGTGCCCAGGAGATCGGTCGCGGTGAAGGTGGCGCGCAGTTCGTCACGGAGACCCGAGGGATCGGCCAGCGCGAGAAAGCGGTAGTAGGCGGCGACGGTATACATGCTTGCTTTAGTGTAGCTGCGGAGGATGGGTTGCGATCACCAACCCATCTGGCGCATGCGCTCAAGGATGAGACCGCTGTACCGATTCATGCGCTCGGGCCGGCGCTTGAGCGGAGCGGGCAAGATCGCGGCGAGCTGGGCTGCCTGTTTGCGGCCGATACTCCGCGCCGAGGTCCTGTCGTAGTAATGACTCGCAGCCTCTGCTCCATACACCCCAGGGCCCCACTCGACCACATTGAGGTAGAGCTCCAGAATGCGACGCTTGCCGAGAACCAATTCTGCGACCGGCACCAGTGTGAACTCCACGCCCTTGCGCAAAAAGGAGCGGCCCGTTCCGAAGAAAAGGTTTTTGACGAGCTGCTGCGTAAGGGTGGAACCTCCGCGAATGCGACCACCTTTCATATCGCCTTCGGCTGCGATCTGGATCGCGTGCCAATCGAACCCATGGTGCTGGTAGAAGCGCGCGTCCTCCGCAGCGATCACAGCGTGCTGGAAGTCGGGGGAGATCTGGCTGAGCGGAATGAATTGGTAGCGCTTTTGATAGGGCTTATGGTGAATCCAGGCCTGCACGCGGCGCTGGATCTGCACGGCGGTGGTTGGCGGGTCGATCCATCGAGCAGCCATGAGGCTCAGTGCGGCAAGCGACCAAAGAAGCACCAGACCGAGGACCAGCCATCGAACAATGGATCGGAGAGAACCCCTCCGAAGAGGAGTCTGTGTGCGTGGATTTGGCATGGCGGTCACATTTGAGCATAATCGCTTGGGCTGGCTGCCACTTCTTGGGCTGGCTGCCACTTACGGAGACCCTGTGTGGTCGAACCTGCAGAGCGCTGCTCAGACACTCCTGGGGTGGGATTGACTGCGGATTCACATTGCGGCGAGTACACTTGGTAGAGCTATGTGTAATTGGGGCCGCGCACCTGATGGGTAGTGGGGCGCAATGTGGCTGTAGCGTACTTTTCTTTCGAGGACAGGAATGACCGACAAGCAGCAGCAAGATGAACTGGATCAGCTATCTATCAACACACTGCGGTTTCTGGCCGTTGACCAGGTGCAAGCCGCCAATAGTGGGCATCCGGGAGCGCCGTTGGGCTGCGCTCCGATCGCTTACCTGCTGTACCACAAGGTGATGAAGTACAACCCGACGGACCCGTTGTGGTCGGACCGGGACCGGTTCATCTTGTCGAATGGGCATGCGTCGGCGCTGCTTTATGGCGTGTTGCATTTGACGGGATATAACCTGCCGATTTCGCAGTTGAAGCAGTTCCGGCAGTGGGGATCGGAGACGCCGGGGCATCCGGAGTTGGGCGATACGCCGGGCGTCGAGGTGACCACGGGGCCGTTGGGGCAGGGCTTTGCGATGGCCGTTGGAGAGGCGATTGCCGAGAAGCATCTCGCCGCCGTGTACAACCATGAGAATCACACGCCGGTGGATCATCACACGTATGTCCTGTGCGGCGATGGCGATTTGATGGAGGGCATCAGCCACGAGTCGGCTTCGCTGGCGGGGACGCTGGGTCTGGGCAAGCTGATTGTGCTCTATGACGACAATTTGATTTCGCTCGATGGGCCGACGGACCTGAGCTACACCGAAGACGTGACCAAGCGCTTCGAGGCGTACCACTGGCAGGTCCTGATGGTGCATGACGGCAATGACCTGGTCGCGATTGAAGAGGCGATCAAGGCAGCCAAGGCGGAGACGAAGAAGCCGACGCTGATTCGCGTGCGGACCGTGATTGGCTATGGCAGCCCCAAGGCCGGCACGAACAAGGTGCATGGCGAAGCGCTGGGTGTGGAGGCGACGAAGGAGACCAAGCGGAATCTCGGGTTCCCGGAGGATAAGAGCTTCTACGTGCCGGAAGAGGCGGGGAAGAACTGGCTGCAGGCAGTCGAGAAGGGCAAGAAGGAGCAAGCTGCGTGGCAGGCGAGGTTTGACGCCTTCAAGAAGGCGTATCCGACGCTGGGCGAGCAGTATGAGCGAACGGCGGCCCGCAAGCTGGCCGAGGGTTGGGAGAAGGCGATTCCGACGTTCGGGACCGAGAAGGCTGTGGCCACGCGTAATGCCGGGCAGGTGATCTTGAATGCTGTGGCGGGCGTGGTGCCGGAGTTGTTTGGCGGCGCGGCCGATCTCACGGCTTCGACGAAGACCATCTTCAAGGACTCGCCCAGCTTCCACGTGGACCCGGTTGGGCGCAATGTTTTCTTTGGCGTGCGAGAGTTTGGAATGATGGCGGCGGTGAATGGAATGGCAGCGCACGGAGGGCTGATTCCGTTCGGGTCGACGTTCTTTACGTTCAGCGATTATTGCCGTTCGGCGATGCGCATGGGCGCGTTGATGGGTACGCACTCGCTGTATATCTTTACGCATGATTCGGTTGGGTTGGGCGAGGATGGCCCGACGCATCAGCCGGTCGAGCACCTGATGAGCTTGCGCGTGATTCCGCACCTGACGGATTTTCGTCCGGCGGATGCGAACGAGACGGCGGCTTGCTGGCAGTTGGCTCTGGAGCGCAAGAGTTCGTGCTTCATGGCGCTGAGCCGGCAGGACCTGCCGGTCCTGGATGCTGCGAAGTACAAGGTATTCGAGGGAGCGCGCAAAGGCGCTTATGTGCTCGAGGCATTTGGCAAGGACATTGTGCTGGTAGCGACGGGATCCGAGGTCGAGGTGGTGATGAAGGCCGCGCTCGAACTGAAGGCTGCCGGGATCAACGCGACGGTTGTTTCGATGCCGAGCTTCAAGATCTTTGAGGAGCAGACGGAAGAGTACAAGATGTCGATCTTCCCGCATGGCGTTCCCAAAATTTCGGTTGAGGCTGGCGCTACGATGGGCTGGTGGAAGTACATCGGCCGTGATGGCGTGGCGATCGGGATTGACCGCTTTGGTGCTTCGGCGCCAGGACCGATTGTTCTGGAAAAGCTGGGGATTTCGGTAGGAAATGTTGTGGAGCACGCGAAGAAGCTTGTGAAGAAGTAGAGGGTAGTGAAGGCGGCGGTTTGTACGACCGCCGCCTTCCTTGCCAGGTAGACAGGGTTTTAGCCGTGGGCCTTCTTTCCTCGCCGATTGAGGGCCCGCGGCTAAGACCCTGAACTACATGGATCAGCGAACAGAAATTAGGGATGGTGCTCCGATGACGCAGGATGAGGCGAAGTGGGCGGTTGCTCGGCGGGCGGTGGAGTTCGTCGAAGAGGGCATGGCCGTTGGGCTCGGGACCGGGACTACCGCGACGAAGTTCATTCATGCGCTGGGGGAGCGAGTGAAGGAGGGGCTGAAGATTCGCTGCGTCGCGTCGAGTGATGCGAGCCGGGATCTGGGGCTCTCGCTGGGGATGGATGTGGTGAGCCTGGAGGAGTTGCCGGAGCTGGATGTATATATTGACGGCGCTGATGAGGTCTGCGCCGGGGCTGGCGCTGGGCTGGCTCTCATTAAGGGCGGAGGAGGGGCGCTGCTGCGGGAGAAGATTGTGGCGAGCGCGGCGAAGAAATTTATTGTTGTGGTGGATTCGACCAAGGTGGTGCCGGTGCTCGGTCGGTTTCCGCTGCCGGTGGAGGTGGTAAAGATGGCGCTCCCGCTAGTGGAGAAGAAGCTGGGAGATTTGGGGCTGCATCCGAAGCTGAGGCACCACGCGGATGGGTCGCTGTATCTGACGGATGAGAACAATTACATTCTGGATTGCGCTTGTGGGCAGATTGCAGACCCGGAGGTGACGGCGGCGGAGATTCGTGGAATTGTAGGCGTAGTGGAGCATGGATTGTTCCTGGGGATGGCGAGCGTGGCGCTGGTGGCCGGCGATGAGGGAGTAACGGAGATGTTGCCGTAGACAGTGAGTTGCCGGCGGGCGATTTGCGTCGTTTGACGATTTTCCGCATCCAAAATTCTATGAGTGTTGATCAGGTACAACAGCGAGTTTGGTTTATTACGGGAGCATCGGCGGGCTTTGGCCGGGTGCTGGCGGAGTATCTTCTGGGTTTGGGCGCGATGGTGGTGGCCACGTCTCGCAAGGTGGAGCAGTTGAAGGAGTTGGAGGTGGCGTATCCAGCGACGGCGCTGATTCTTGCCCTGGATGTGACAAAGCAGTCGCAGGTGGATGGGGCTGTGGCGGATGCGGTGGCGCGCTTTGGGCGGATCGATGTGTTAGTAAACAATGCTGGTTACGGCATGGTGGGTGCCGTGGAGGAGTCGGCTGAGGAAGAGTTTCGGCCGATGTTTGAGACCAATGTGTTTGGGCTGATCCGGGTGACGCAGGCGGTGCTGCCGCAGATGCGGAAGCAGGGGACGGGGCATGTTGTGAATCTTTCGTCGATTGGTGGGCTCGTGTCGACGCCGGGATTTGGGATGTATAACGCGACGAAGTTCGCGGTGGAAGGGCTTTCGGAGGCGCTGGCGCAGGAGGTGGGGCCACTGGGGATTGGATTGACGATTGTGGAGCCGGGGCCGTTTCGGACGAAGTTTCTGGGGCGCGCAGGAGGCGAGGCGGCGTGCAGGATCGCGGATTACGAACCGACGGCAGGCAAGATGCGGGCGTATTTTAGTGATCAGGACGGCAAGCAGCGCGGCGATCCGAAGCTTGCGGCGGCGGCAATCGTAAAAGCTGTGGAGGCGGAACATCCGCCCCTGCACCTGATGCTGGGCGGCATGACGCTGGCTCGGCTGAAGGGCAAGATTGAGGCGTTGCAGAAGGACGTGGCGACGTGGGAGGCGACCACGTCGGGCGCGGATTTCCCTGAGGGCGAGTGAATCTCGATCGGGACCCGTTGCGGGATCCCGGCCTCAAAGTATCGATTTTCTCAACCGGCTTGAATGAAGTGACGCTGGGCATTGACAGCGATTGCATTTACTCTCTAAGTGGCACCTTGCGCGGAAGGGCATATTGACATGGAACTGGGATTGATTGGGTTGGGGAAGATGGGCGGGAACATGGCGGAGCGTTTGCACCGCGCCGGCCATAAGGTGGTGGGATTTGATTTCTCCGCCGACGCTGTGCAGCGACTCAACGATGCGGGATCCGTGGGCGTGAACACGCTGGAAGACCTGGTGAAGAATCTGCAGGCGCCGCGCGCGATCTGGATCATGGTGCCGGCGGGCGATCCGGTGGACCAGACGATAGCGAAGCTGAANNCTTTGGGTACGTCGACGTTGGAACGTCGGGCGGCATCTGGGGCATCACCGAGGGCTACTCGATGATGATCGGCGGCGATGTGGATGTGGTGGAGAGCTTGCGTCCGATCTTCGAGACGCTGGCTCCGACCGCGGATACGGGCTGGGGCCGGGTGGGGCCGAGCGGTGCGGGACACTTTGTGAAGATGATCCACAACGGGATTGAGTACGGCCTGATGCAGTCGTATGCGGAGGGCTTCTCGATTATGCATGCGAAGGAGCCGCTGGGACTGGATTTGACGCAGATTGCGAATATCTGGCGGTATGGTTCGGTGGTGCGGTCGTGGCTGCTGGATCTGACGGCGGATGCGCTGAAGAAGAACCCGACGCTGGATGGGCTGGAGCCGTATGTTCCGGACTCGGGCGAGGGCCGCTGGACGGTCTTCGAGGCAATCGATCTGAATGTGTCGGCACCGGTCATTACGGAGTCGCTGATTCGGCGAGTGCGGTCGCGCGAGGATGATAATTTTTCTGACCGGATGCTGTCAGTAATGCGCCACGAGTTTGGCGGACATGCAGTGAAGAAAACTTAGTGGCAGGGATTAGGAAACGGCGATCGTTGTGGGAGTTAAATTGTTGCTCGCTTGGTTTCCCGGATGCGGTACAACGTGCAGTGAGGCTTGGTAAGGAGTAGTAGATGGCAAACGAAGTGAAGCAGACCGTCATGCATATGGGATATGAAGAGGGCAAGAAGCAGGAGCGGATTCCTGACCCGTGCATCGTTGTGATTTTTGGTGCGTCCGGTGATCTGACCAAACGCAAGCTTTTGCCGGCGCTGTACCACCTGAAGCAGGAAGGCATGTTGCCGGAGTCGTTTGCTGTGGTGGGTGTGGCGCGGCGGGATATTTCCGCGACGTTTTCCGCGGACATGGAAGATGGCATTTTGAAGGGCGGCGGCGTCGATGAATCCGATGTTGACCTGAAGCCGTTTATGGAAAATGTGAAGTATTTCACAACGAGTTTCGATGATGATGCGGGATTCGAGAAGCTCAAGAACTTTCTTGCAGAGATCGATAAGAAGGTAGGGACGAAGGGCAATCGCCTGTTTTATCTGGCGGTTGCGCCGGAGTACTTTGCAGATATTACGGACCGGCTCGGCAAGCACGGGATGACCAAGGCTACGTTGCCCGGGCAGTGGATGCACGTGATTATCGAGAAGCCGTTTGGCACGGATCTGGCATCAGCGCGCAAGCTGAACGATGAGATCAATCGGGTGCTGAACGAGGACCAGATTTTCCGCATCGACCACTACCTGGGTAAGGAGACGGTGCAGAATATCCTGGTGTTCCGCTTTGGCAATGGAATCTTCGAGCCGATATGGAACCGCAATTATATCGATCACGTGGAAATTACAGCGGCGGAGTGTATCGGCATCGAAGGCCGGGGCCCATTCTATGAGAGCGCCGGAGCATTGCGTGATGTGCTGCAGAACCACGTGATGGAGGTGCTGAGCTTTGTCGCGATGGAGCCACCAGACAGCTTTGAATCGAGTGCGGTGCGCACGGAGAAGTTGAAGGTTTGGCATGCGATCGATCCGATCGAGGTAGAGGATACGGTACGAGGGCAGTATGGGCCGGGGCGAGTCGACGGCGAAAAGGTCATTGGGTATCGCGAGGAAGATCGGGTTGATTCAGAGTCGGAGACGGAGACGTTTGTGGCGATGAGGTTGCAGATCGAGAACTGGCGGTGGGCGGGTGTACCGATTTACATTCGTGCGGGCAAGCGGCTGGCGAAGCGCGTAACCGAAGTCACGGTGGTATTCAAGCAGCCACCCATGCATATGTTCAAATCGAACGATACCAAGCAGGTAAAGCCGAACGTATTGAAGATGCGGATTCAGCCGGATGAGGGAATTTCGTTGACGTTTGGAGCGAAGGTTCCGGGGCCGACGACCAACGTGATGCCGGTCGAGATGCACTTCAGCTATGCGGAGAACTTCGGTAAGAGCTCGGCTAACGGGTATGAGCGCCTGTTGCTGGATGCGATGCTGGGCGATGGGACGTTGTTTGCGCATCGCGATGGTGTGGAGGCGACGTGGGCGTTGATGACACCGATCCTCGAGGCCTGGGCGAAGCGGCCGCCGAGCGACTTTCCGAACTACGAGGCGGGAAGCTGGGGACCGGCTGCTGCGGATGCTCTGATGAAGAGAGATCGACGCAAGTGGCACAAGCTGTAAGTGCAGGGATTACGAAGAGCGGTTGCGGCGGGGAGTTTTTGCCGCCGCAGCCGCTCTTTTGGTTGGGTTGAAAATTCGAAAGCATGAGAGGGTTATGGCACGTTCGGTGAGGGTTGCGTACCAGGTTTGGCCAAGTGCGGCCGAGATGGCGATGGCTTCAGCGCGGATGTTTGCTGCAAGGGTAGAACACGCGGTGGCGACGCGAGGGATTGCGCGGGTGGCGCTCTCGGGCGGCAGTACGCCCCAGTTGACGTTCAAGCTGCTGGCCGATCCTGCGGGGCCGTTTGCGGCGACCGTGCCATGGGACAAAGTGCAGTTGTTCTGGGTGGATGAACGGTGTGTTGGGCCGGACGATCCAGAGTCAAATTATGGTGTGTGCCGCGCTCTGCTGCTGAGCAAGGTTGCGATTCCGGCTGCGAATGTTTTCCGGATGGAAGGTGAGCTGGATCCGGAGGTAGCGGCGAGCCGGTATGAGAGCACGCTGCGGAATGTCATGAAGCTCGAGGGTGCGGAGTCGCCGGCGTTCGATTTGTTGACGCTTGGGATGGGGCCGGATGGGCATACTGCGTCGTTGTTCCCACACACGGCGGCGATCGACGAGATGGGCAGGCTGGTGGTGGCGAACCACGTTGAGAAGAAGGAAGCGTGGCGGATTACGCTGACGTGGCCGGTAATTAATCAGGCGGCGGAGGTGGTGTTCGAGGTAGAAGGGCCGAGCAAGACGGATATTCTGGCCGAGGTGCTGACCGGGCCCCGTGACCCGGAACGGCTGCCGGCGCAACTGATACGGCCTTCGAATGGTAAGCTTCTCTTCTTGCTGGATGAGGCTGCAGCGGCGAAATTGCCTGCGGCCAGCGAGGTGTCCGCGGGCGCGGGATATCGCGTGGGTATTCTGGAAGTTTGAGTTGCAGGCTTGTAGGTAGAAGAGGCTGAGCAGAGATGATTCTTGCGGGCGATGTTGGCGGAACGAAGGTGCACCTGGCGCTGTATAGCTTTGCAGGTGGGCGGCTGGGCTTGGAGCGGGAGTACAAGTTTCATTCGAGCGAGTATGCGGCGCTGGATGACGTCGTCAAGGAGTTTCTGGCGCAGTCAGGGGACGCAAAGGAAGAGATTATCGCAGCTTGCTTTGGGTGTCCGGGGCCGGTGCGCGATGGGCGTCTGAAGCTGACGAATCTGCCGTGGACGCTGGATGAGCGCGAACTGGAACGGTCGGTGGGGATTGAACATATTTTTTTGATCAACGACCTCGAAGCAAACGGTTACGGGATTCCGGAACTGGCTCCGGATAAAGTGTTTACGCTGCACAAGGGCGATCCTGGGTCGGTGGGGCATCGGGGGTTGGTGTCGGCAGGGACAGGGCTGGGCGAGGCGCTGCTGATCTGGGATGCGAAGACGCAGCGGCATCGGCCAATTCCGTCGGAGGGTGGGCACTGCGATTTTGCGCCGCGCAACGATCGCGAGATTGCGCTGCTGAATTATCTGCGGAAGACGCTGCACGGGAGAGTAAGTTTTGAGCGAGTCGTGTCGGGGATCGGAATCAAGAACGTATATTCGTTTTTGCGCGATGACCAGAAGATGGACGAGCCGGCCTGGCTGCGCGAGCGCATGGAGAGCGAAGATCCGAATGCAGTGATTGGGCAGTGCGGCGAGGATGGATCGAGCGAGATTTGCGCGGAGACGCTACGGATGTTTGTGTCCGCGTTTGGCGCGGAGGCGGGGAATGTGGCGCTGAAGGTGCTGGCGATGGGTGGAATGTACCTGGGCGGCGGGATTGCGCCGAAGATTCTGAAGACGATGGAGAATGGCGAGTTTACGCGGGCGTTCCTGGATAAGGGAAGGCTGTCGCCGTTGTTGCAGGCAGTGCCGGTGCGGGTGATTCTCGATGACTCGTGCGCGCTGCTGGGAGCTGCGGCGTTTGCAGAGGCGCGCGCTGCGGAGATTTCGGGTCGGTCGGAGCGGGCGGCTTCGTAGCGCCGGGTGGTGTTGGGCGGGCGCGTCGCGAGGCCTTCTGATAATGTCGAAGGCATGATCCTCTTGCGTCGGTTGGTACCGTTGCTCGCCGCATGTTTTCCGTTAGCTGTGTTGGTGGGTTGCAGTGGTCCCGGAACGGGGACGGTCATTCCACCTCCTCCGCCACCACCTCCTCCGCCGGCGGAGGTGAACAGCTGCAAGAGCACGCAGACGACGAGTCCGGCACAGCCAGCCCCGACGGCAAATTTTGCAGGGACGGCGTTTACGGGTGTGGTGATGGTGGGGTCGCTGCCGGTGATTGGCGCAGCGGTAACGATCTATGCGGCGGGAACGACAGGCAACGGATCGGCGCCGACAGCGCTGCTGAGCGCGCCACTGATCACGAATGCGAGTGGTATATTCAGTGCGCCGGCGTTCACTTGTCCTTTGAGCAACACGGTGCTGTATGCGGTAGCGCGGGGTGGGCAGGCCGGTGCGAGCGGGGCGAGCAATAGCGGGCTCTCTCTCGCTAGTGTGATGGGGACGTGTAATTCGATGAAGAGTGGCGCCAGCTTTACGCTGAACGAAGTGACGACGGTGGCGACGGCGTATGCGATGGCGCAGTTTCTGAACCAGGAAAACCTGGGCGCGACGGCGACGAATTCCAGCGGGATTGCTTTGGCGGCGGCGACGTTTGCGAGCCTTGTGAATGCGACGACAGGCGTGACGCCGGGCACTGGGTTTCCAACCAATGGGACGGTCGTGAAGGGGAAGATCGACTCGCTGGCGAATGCGTTGAACTCCTGCGCGGAGGGCGCGCCGACGAGTACGAATTGCGGGCAGTTGTATGCAGCGGCGTATAGCGCGGTGAACTCGTCGCCAAATACGTTTGGTGCGGCGGTGAGCGTGGTGAAGAGTCCGGGGACGAAGGTGGCGGCGGTGTATGCGGTGAGCCAGGCGTCGGGCACGTATGGGCCGGTGCTGAGTGCCGTGCCGACGGACTGGACGCTGAGCGTTAGCTACTCGGGTGGCGGGATGAGTAGTCCTGCTGCTGTGGCGATCGATTCGACGGGCAAGGTTTGGGTGTCGAACTATAACGCGAAGGCGAGCTTATTCACGAATACGGGAAGCGCGGTGTTTGCGAGTGGGATTGGGGGGAACAATCTGGAGGAGTCGTACGGCGGTGCGGTGGATGTGAACGACGTTGCGTGGATTGCGAATGAGCAGAGCGTGGGGTCGGTGAATGGTGGTGGGGGATCGATTACGCTGCTGAACGATGCAGGGAGTGCGGTGGCGAACTATGCGACGGGAGGAGTTTATTTTCCGCTGGCGGTGGCGTTCGATACGAGCGGCGTTGCGTGGGTGGCGAACTATGGGAACTCGACGTTGACGCTGCTGGGCGCGGGTGGAACGGCGTTGTCGGGGAAGGCTGGATATGGTCCGAAGAGCCTGAAGCAGCCCGTGGCAGTGGCTACCGATGCGAAGTGTAATGCGTATGTGGCCAACCAGTCGAGTGACACGGTGACACTGGTGACGGCGGATGGTTCGAGCTTTACGGACTATGTGGTGGGGCAGGCGCCGTCGGGTGTGGCGGTGGATACGACGGGCAATGTGTGGACGGCGAACTACTACGCGAATAGCGTGGGTCTGGTGTCGAGCGGTGCGGTGACTTCGGGGAGTGGATTTACCGGAGGCGGGCTGGATCATCCGCAGGGAATTGCCGCAGATGGCGCGGGGAATGTGTGGGTGGCGAATTATCGCGCGGCGGGGCTGACGGAGTTGGCCGGAGCTTCGGCGACGACGCCGGGGAAGATACTTTCGCCGAGTGCGGGATGGGGCGCGGATTCGACGATGAGCGAGTCGTTTGGGCTGGCGATCGATGCGAGTGGAAACGTCTGGGTGACGAATCTGGGGACCAATACGCTGACCGAGTTTGTGGGGATGGCCGCGCCGGTGCAGACGCCGTTGCTGGGGCCGGTGCGGGTGCCGTAAGTACACTGATTAGAAAGGCGGAGAGTGCTATGCGATGGATGGGCGTTGCGGTGCTTGGGTGCGTTGGGTCGGTGGCGTTGGCGCAACAGGTGACGCCGGAAGCGACGGGGACCGTGGTGGGGCATGTGTATCTGGCGGATACGGGTGGGCCGGCGCGGTTGGCGCAGGTGGCGTTGCAGCCGGTCGCGGTGAAGAGCGATGAACGGCCTTATGTGGAGAAGCGTAACGATCCGGCGTTTCGGTTTTACCGGACGGGGTTGGATGGGAGCTACCGGATGCTGCATGTGAAGCCGGGGTCGTATTACGTGGTGGTGAAAGAGCCGGGATATCTGTCGCCGTTTGCGCTGTTCGCGAATGCGCAGTTGTCGCATCCGACGCCGGACGATCAGCAGAAGATCGCGGCGTATCTTCCGGTGGTGAGCGTGATCCCGAACAATACGGCGACGATGGATATTCATCTGACGCGGGGAGCGAGCCTGAGTGGGACGGTGAGGTTCGATGATGGGAGCCCGGTCCCGCAGATCAATGTGAGTGTGATGCAGAAGAACGATAAAGGCAAGTGGCAGGGTCTGACGTTCGCGACGGGTGGAAACACGGACGACCTGGGACACTTCCGCATTACGGGGTTGCTGGAGGGGAATTATCTGCTGGAGGTGGGGCTTGCGGTCTCCGATGAGTATGTGGACAGCGTCCTGGGGCAGGTAAGGATGGCGAGTTATTCGTACGGCTATCTGTTGGCGTATTACAGCGGCGATACGGCGCGGCTGCGGGATGCGAAGCCGATTCATCTGGACGGCTCGCAGGAGATGTCGGGCGCGGATATTACGATTCCGGTGTCGAAGCTGCATGTGGTGACGGGGCAGATTGTGGAGGCGGGGAGCGGGCGCGTGATCAATAGCGGCAAGGTGACGCTGGTGTATGCGGATGAGGGTGGAGAGGATGTTGCGTCGGCGACGGTGGAGGCGGATGAGCCGGTGTTTCGGATGCCGTTTGTGCCGGAGGGGAGTTACACGCTGAAGGTGTCGGATGCGGCGGAGGTGAGCCGTGAGGAGATTTCGAATGGGCCGGGGGTGATGCCGCCGTTTCATACGAAGGAGACGGTGGTGCGGAAGTTTGGGACGGCGGGGCAGCCGCTGGTGGTGACGGGGGATGTGAGTGGCGTGAATCTGACGGTGAGTCCGGTGGCGAAGACGCCGTAGCCTGATCGACGCGAGAAAAACAAGCAACGGCAACGACGAATACAGGGGTCTCTCCACTGCGGCGCAAGTGCGCGCCTTCGGTCGAGATGACAGATTTCGGTGGGGTTCGAATAGCGGGGTCAGCTACATGATGCGGAAGCGTTCGCGCATGAGGCGTTGGAAGCGGGGACGCCAGATGAGGTCGTAGGCCAGCTCCTTGCCTGGGAACATGTTGAGCGCGGCGGAGCGGGCGTCCGCGATCATCTGCGAGGCTTCGTCGATGGAGAGCGAGCTGTCCTGCGCGATGGTCTGCAGGACGAGGTTCATCATCATCTGGAGGCGGCGGAGCAGGCGAGCCTCTTCCTGAGCCTCGGGGGTGAGGTTTGCGGGGGTCGGGGTGGTGTCGGGGGTGGTGTCGGGCTTGGGCAATCGCGGCTCCTGTTCGCTCGGGAAGCGTTGAGGCGGGAGCGGACAGCGGATCCTTCGCTGCGCTCAGGATGACGGC
>DHWW01000352.1:354-671 GCA_002413385.1 Granulicella sp. UBA5172 | reverse complement strand
TCGGGTGTGAGGAGGAATGTTTCGGGGCCACCGCGATCGGTGCGGAAGGTCTTAATGTGGTCGTCTTCGAGGCGTCCGAGGACCTCGGGGCGGGGGTGTCCGAAGGTGTTGTGGCGACCGACGCTGATGAGTGCGTCCTTGGGACGGACTGCGGTGAGGAAGTCTTGTGATGAGGAGGTGCGGCTGCCATGGTGGCCGACTTTCAGCAGGGTGGCGGCGGTGACGCGACCGTGTTCCAGCATGGCGTCCTCGCTGGGTGCTTCGGCGTCGCCTTCGAGCAAAACGCTGGCGTGGTCGAAGTCGAGACGGAGGACGAG
>DHWW01000352.1:0-271 GCA_002413385.1 Granulicella sp. UBA5172 | reverse complement strand
AAGGCTTCGCCGGCGTGGAAGTGGCGGACCGTGATGTGCTGTGCGTCGGCCTGCGCGAGCAGGGCGCGAAAGAGCGGGGAGTCGCCGGGGTCGATGCTGATCCACAGCTCGCGCGGGTGGAAGTCGCGGAGGATGGCGGGCATGCCGCCCATGTGGTCGGAGTGGGCATGGGTGAGCATGACGACGTCGAGGCGGCGGATGTGGCGGGACCAGAGATAGGGGGCGGCGACCTCCTCGCCGACATCCCCGGCGCTGGCGGGGGCGGTGGGGC
>DHWW01000073.1 GCA_002413385.1 Granulicella sp. UBA5172 | reverse complement strand
GATGGGCTGGAACAGCTGGAATAAATTCGCAGATAAGGTCGACGATGCCTCGGTGCGAGCGATGGCCGACGCGATGGTGTCCAGTGGTATGAGTAAGGCTGGCTACGTCTACATCAACATCGACGATACGTGGGAGTTCGGGCGCGATGCGGCGGGCAATATAGTGCCCAACAAGAAGTTCCCTGACATGAAGGCGCTCGCAGACTATGTGCACTCAAAGGGTCTAAAGCTCGGCATTTACTCGAGCCCCGGACCAAAGACCTGCGCCCGGTACGATGGCAGCTTTGGTCATGTGCAGCAGGATGCGGCGACGTACGCTTCGTGGGGCATCGACTACCTGAAGTACGACCTCTGCAGCGATCTTGATGTCTATAAAGATGACGCGCCAACGCTACAGGCTATCTATCAGGAGATGGGCGAGGCGCTGCAGGCGACGCACCGGCCCATCGTCTACAGCCTTTGTGAGTATGGTCGCGCCGACGTGTGGACAGGCTGGGGCCAGAAGAGTGGCGGCAACCTGTGGCGCACGACGGGCGACATCGAAGACAAGTGGGAGTCGATGGATAAGATCGGCTTCAGCCAGATCAAGATCGCGAGCTATGTGAAGCCGGGGCATTGGAACGATCCCGACATGCTCGAGATCGGTAACGGTGGCATGACCGCCGATGAGTATCGAACGCACATGAGTCTGTGGTCGCTGCTTGCGGCGCCGCTAATCGCCGGCAACGACCTGCGCACGATGACCGACGAAACGAAGAGCATCCTGATGAACGCCGAGGTCGTCGCCATCGATCAGGATCCGAAGTTTCAGCCTGTGACGGAGGTCTCAAGCGACGCCGGCGTCGAGGTGCTGATGCGGCCGCTGTCGAACGGCTCTGTTGCCGTAGGCATCTTCAACCGCGGTCCAGCGGCCGCTACAGCGAAGTTCTTGCGTAGCAGCCTGCCCGCGCGCTTCAACGGCAAGCAGTTGAGCGTGCGCGATCTCTGGAAACATGCTGAGGTCGCTATGGATGGAGATAGCTTTGCCGCAACGGTGCCACGGCACGGAGTGGTGCTGCTTCGCATCTCGGCCCGATAACAAGAACGCAGCAACGACAAAGGCCGGCGATTCGTTCGCCGGCCTTTGTCATTGCAGGTTGATCGCGACGTGCTTACATCGTCGCTTGTTGCAGTGTCACCGTCGTCTCGCCGCTGCTTAGCGGAATCACGTTTTCACCAGCATCGACGGACGTATGCGATGCCACCGTCCAGGCAGGCGAACCGGGCTTCGATTCCGTCTCTGTGATGCGCAGGCGAGCGGTTGGGACGTAGGTGCTCGCTGCGGCAAGACGCAGTGTGACCGTGTGCTTGCGCGTGTCGTAGTCCGCAGAGACGATCTTGCCTGCATCGAGTGTGATCCAAAGACCCAGCGGTGCCAGGAACAATCGGTCGCGAGACGAGTCGAGCACCGTGGTATGCACGATGCCGTGGCGTTCTTCGACATTGCCGCCGAAGCACAGCCAGCCCATCGCGTCATTATGCGTGACGAAGGTGCCCGTGTTCATGGCGTGGCCGAAGAAGTTCGGACCATAGTCGCCGGTATACGGGTCAAACTTCATGCGGTCGGGAAAGGAGTGGAAGGCCGCAGAGGCGAAACCCTTCTCATCGATGTTCGTGAGTGATCCCATCACCCCTCCATAGCCCACGCGCAGCAGATAGAGATCGTCTGGATGCAGGCGGTACTCCGCGAGTAACGGGATCGCATTGATGCCGGAACCGTAATGGTGCAGCTGCCGCTCGATGCGCGAGTAGCTGGCCTTGCCGCCGTAGATGAAGTCCCAAAAGCGACGCGCGCTGCCGTTGTAGCCCCAGCTTGGAATCGTTGGATCGTAGGCGAGGATCGCGTTGAGCGTGACCTCAGCTTTCTGGTCGTCGTGGAAGTAGCGCGTCCAGTCGTAGACCTCTTCCTGGCCGGTTGAATCCCACGGCATTTCGCTGCCGAAAGGATAGGCTTCGGTCTTCCAGACATCGGCGCGCGCTCGCATCAATGCCTCAAGCTTGTCTGCCTTGTCCGTCCAGCCTTCGTCCTTCAGATCGTTGAGCAGGCGCACAAAGACAGTGCCCTCCATCTGGCCGAAGCGCGTGTAATACGGCGCCTGCGTGCACATCGCGAGCGTCGTCTCATACGCCTGGTTGAGGTACCACTGCCAATCGTGATTCGTGACGAGGCCCTGCGTATTGCGCGCCGTGTGGTACAGAGACCAGTAAGCTGCGACTACATGCAGATAGTTAAAGGAGCGGCCAACATCGTCTGCACCCTGCTTGTTCCAACTCGTCCAGCTGGTCCATTTCAACTTTGGGTCGTAGGTGAAGCCGGGCACCAGCGCAGGCTGATAAAAGAAGAGGCTCTTGTGCACACCATACTTGTGCTCGCCGTCGCTATTCTGCAGATGCCCCCAGAGCACGCCATCGACGAAGCTTTCGAGTTTGACGATCTCCTGCGGGTTCGGCTCGAGATACTCCTTCATCGCTGCGGCAAGCCATGAGCCCGCACCGGCCTCATCGCTCAGCCCGGCGATCCAGACACGAGAGTCCTGCGTAACCTGTTTGCCCGTCTCGTCGTCGTAGCTGATGATCGACGGCGCGCGGTGGAAGGGATCGTTTGCCTGATCGAACCACTGCTGGTGGAAGAGGAAGTGGCCCATGTCCGCGATGGCTTCGGTCTCGGGCTTGATGGTGCGGTAGCCAATGCTCTGCAGCGTGCCATCGGTGTAGGTGATGACGAGGCGGAACCGGCCCCACTGCTTGCCACGCAGAGTGTACGCGTGCAAACCGTGTGCGTTCCTGCCGTCGTCATGGATCTCGACGGCGGCTGCAGGCTCGCTGACGATGGAGCGCACCGGCCTGTCATAGCGCAGGAACAGGCGCGCGTCCATATCCTGCGGAAGGACGTAGCCCGGGATGCCGACTGCAACCGGACGATGGTGTTCTGCCAGCGTGGCCTCAATGTGGCGCAGATCCGGCGCGACGAAGAAACGCACGCCGTAGGTCACGCTCTTGCCCGCCGCGAGTGTGGCCGAGGTCGCGGGATTCCACTCCTGCACACCCTTCCAGTCGGTCTCAGCGTAACCGGCGCTGTGAACCATCCAATCGAAGGAGCCCTCAAAGGTCGTGCCGCGCGGCGTGGGATCGTTGTCCAGCAGGCCTGCTCCTGTCTGTCGATTGCGGCGATCGAGGATCGGCTTCCACGCTTCGAACGGTGTGTGACCGTCTGGCACCACGAGCAGCACAGGCCCCGTGCCGCTGAGTTGCGAGACCTGCACATAGCCCGCGTCCTCGCCGATGTAGGGGTCGTAGAAAGAGCAGATTTTATAAGCCTGATCGAGCGTGCGGCCGTTCATGATGTTATTGAAGACCATCGGAATGCCGAGGCCGCCAATCTCCACCGGCGTGGCTGCAGCATTCGTCAGCGTGAAGCGCAGCGAAAGGTTGCCATTCTCAGTCGACCATGTGCGCACGATCTTCAGCGGTGTGCCGCTGGGCAGGCTGGAGCTGACGTCTCCGGTGAAGTGCGTCTCATCAGACGCGAGGACCACCACCGGGCTGCGCTTGTAGGCCGTCGATACATCCGTCCAGTCGCCGGCACCGGCTGCGCGGTATCGTACGTCGAGATCGCCCAGGTGATAGAAGGTGTCCGCCGAACGCTGCTTGAGCAGATCGCCGGGCGTGTAGTCCAGTGCAGCGTCGCTGCTGGGCGTAAGCGAGGCGACCGTCCCGGAGTAGCGCAGCAGATCGACCTTCAGCTCAGGCGTGCTCAGCGAGACTCTGCCGCCATCCAGCATCGGCCCCGAAGGCAATACGCGTGGTCCGTGGGGCTGCTGCCCTTTTGCTGTGCTCGCGAGTCCAACCAATAGCAGGAGTGCGCAGGCAAGGGTAGCGAAATGCTGCACGCTGCGATCGAAAATGTGGCCTTTGTTCTGGCACGCGGCACGAAGATGCATGAGGGAGCCTCCGCGTTCATGTATACAATAAAGTATATGAAACTGGCTAAACATGGTCAGATTCTGGAGGCCTTTTGAAACGCAGGGGCTGCTTTATGCTCTGGACTTCCATGGCGATCACAGCCGCTTCAATCCTCGCTGCTGCGCAGCAGCCGAAGCCGCTGGCCATCCACAGCGCCGGAAACCCGATCCTTTCTGATGGCTCATACTATGCTCTTATACACANNCTTTACATCCTCACTGGGCATGACGTAGCGCCGCCGAATGGCAACGACTTCATCATGCCGGAGTGGGAACTCTTTGCGACCAAGAATGTGGCTTCGAAGCAGTGGCAGCTCTACCCCGGATTCCTTCGGCCAGAGCAGGTCTTCGCGTGGGCGGCCCCGGGTCACGCGTATGCAGGACAGATCGTGCAGGGCACGGACAAGCGCTTCTACCTGTACGCTCCGGTGGAGGAGGCGAACTCGCACAATGCCGATCCCTTCGCCATCGGCGTTGCGGTCGCGGATAGCGTCCTGGGTCCGTGGAAAGACGCGCACCCGAGCGGCCCGATCGTCTCGCAGTCGTTGCCGGAGCCGAACCACATTCAGAACATCGACCCGACCGTGTTGGTCGACCGCGATGGACGTGTCTACATGTACTGGGGGACGTTCGGCCGTTTGCGCGGCATGGAGCTTGAGCCCGACATGGTGACGCCGAAGGGCCACGAATTCAGCGTGACGACACTCACGGGATTCTTTGAGGCATCGCGCATCTTCCGCCGCGGCGACACCTACTATCTGCTCTACGCCGACAATCAGGCCGGGCCGCAATCGCCCTGTACGGAAGCGGTTTACCACGCCTGCATAGCGTATGGCACAGCGCCCACGCCGCTTGGTCCCTGGACCTATCGCGGCGTCATTCTTGACGTGGTCTCTTCCACGACATCGCATCCAGGAATCGCTGAGTTCAAGGGCCAGTGGTACCTCGCCTATCACACGGCCGATGCCAAAGGCGGCGGCCACTTCCGTCGCAGCGTGGCCATCGACCGCCTTCACTGGGACGACAGCGTCTCGCCTGCGCGCATCCTGAAAGTGAAGCAGACGCACGAGCCCCACCCGCCCCCTGCACCAGGCCGAAACGTCGCTGCCGCAGCGCACGCGACCGCGTCCAATGAGCCAGTGCCTGTGCAGTACTGGATCAAGGCACTCAACGACGGCATCGTTCGCACGAATCCTTTGCCGCCGGATATGTGGGCAAGCTGGACGCCACACAATCCACCCAGCCAGTGGATCGAATACGAATGGGCGAAGCCGGTTACGCTCAACGAATCGCGCATCCTGTTCTGGGCGGACCACCCTGCTGGTGCCGATGAAGGTATAGCGCCACCAGCGGCGTGGCATCTCGAGTATTGGAGCGGCGATGCGTGGCGTCCGGTAGCGAGTCCCAGTGGCTATCCCAGAGGCTATCTCATTCCGACCCATTCGTACGCGGACATCACGTTCGATCCGATCAAGACACAGTGCCTGCGGGCAGTATTCAACGCGTCCGGTGAAGGAGCAAAATATGCTGGGGTAGCAGTTCAGGAGTGGGAGGCACTGGAGCCGCTCACCNNCCGGGCAGTTGACAGTCGGTAGCGCTACCAAGTAAACGTTATGTATTCTAAATTGTATGCGTTAATCGAGGTTGATCTCGAAACTTCCTACGCATATAGCTAGAGATCAAAGGGGTGCAGCACATGAATATCAAACCGACACGCAGGCATTTTCTCGGCGGCGCAGTAGCCGCAAGTACCGCCGCTCTTCTGCCCATGCAGGCTCGCGCGACCGGCATCAAAGCCAGCGCCAGCGGCAAGTCCGCATCGAGCGCTGCCGATACCGCGATCGAAACCCTGACGCACGCGACCGTCGCGAAGGTGCAGTGGAAGGCAGAGCCCTTTGCGATGACCGAGGTCCGTCTCCTCCCCAGCTTCTGGAAGGACATGATGGAGCTGGATCGCAGCTATCTCTACTCGCTGCCGAACGACCGGCTCGCGTATAACTTCCGCGTAACGGCGGGTATCCCGGCGGACGCCGATCCGCTTGGCGGATGGGAGGCGCCGGATTGCGAACTGCGCGGCCACTACGTCGGACACTATCTTTCGTCGTGCGCTCTGCTCCACGCCAGCACCGGCGATGCGCCGATCGCGGCGAAGGCCAATGACCTCGTCGAAATCCTCGCGCAGTGCCAGGCGAAGGATGGGTATCTCGGCGCGTATCCTGCGACGTTCTACGACAAGCTGCGCAACCACGAGAAGGTCTGGGCGCCCTTCTACACGTACCACAAGATCCTCGCCGGCATGATCGATATGTATGAGCACACCGGGAACAAGCAGGCATTGGATGTCGCGTTGAAGATGGCGGACTGGGCCGATACTTACAGCCGCTCGATCTCCGACGACCAGTGGCAGCGCGTACTGCTCGTCGAGCATGGAGGAATGAACGAGTCATCGTTCAATCTCTACGCCATCACCGGCAATGCGAAGTATCGCGACCTCGGCTATCGCTTCGAGCACAAGAAGATCTTCGAGCCGCTGGCAGCCAACGAGGATCAGCTCGGCGGCAACCACGCCAACACGAACATCCCCAAGGTCATCGGCGCGATCCGCGGCTATGAGCTCACGGGAGATCCTCGCTATCTTGCCATCGCACAGAACTTCTACCGCATCGTTACGGATCACCACAGCTACTGCACCGGCGGCACCAGCAACGGCGAGATGTGGCACAAGGCAGATGCGATCGCATCCCAGCTCGGACCGGCGGCGGAAGAGTGTTGCTGCTCGTACAACATGATGAAGCTGTCGCGCCACCTCTTCGGTCAAGGGCCAGATGCAAAGCACTTCGACTACTATGAGCGCGTGTTGCTGAACATGCGGTACGGCACGCAGGATCGCAACGGCATGCTGATGTACTACGTGTCTCTGAAGCCTGGACTATACAAGACCTTCGGCACGCAGTTCGATGCCTTCTGGTGCTGCACAGGCACGGGTTCCGAGGAGTATGCGAAGCTCAACGACTCGATCTACTTCCACGATGCAGACTCGGTCTACGTCAACCTCTTCATCCCTTCGAAGCTCGACTGGAAAGAGCGCGGGCTGCGGCTGAGCCAGACGACCAGGTACCCCAACGAAGAGCGCATCCGCTTCACGGTGGACTCAGCTCCGTCGAAGCCCACCGCTCTCAAGGTACGTGTGCCCTACTGGGCGACCAGGGGCGTGACCGTTGCCATCAACGGTCAGCCTGTGACGGTGGAGGCTGCACCTTCAACGTACTTCGCTCTGAACCGCGATTGGAAGGCAGGCGATGTCGTGACCGTCGACATGCCGATGACGCTGCACATCGACCAGGCGCCCGACGACAAGCAGGCGCAGGCCGCGATGTATGGCCCGCTTGTGCTCGCTGTGCGGCAGGGCACCGAGGGCCTCACAACTTCGATGATCTATGGCGGCTCTGGCCCCTGGGAGTCCGATGAGGGCTACCCGATGCCGGTGGTGAAGCTGCACGATGCCGCCGCGCAGTCCGGTGATGCCGCGATATGGTTCGAGCGCGTAGAAGGCACGAAGCACTACCCGCTGCAGTTCCGCTCGAAGGGGCAGGGCCCCATCCATTCGCTGGTGCCGTTGAACCTCATCATGGACGAGCGTTACTCGGTCTACGTCCGCAACGAAGGTGTTGCGTAGCCCATCCCACAGACCGAGGTTTCGATGCTTCGAATTTGTGTAACGGTGTAGCCAGAATCTGCAACGGCTTCTGGCGCAGTTGGACGGTACAGTTCAATTGCGCCAGCGCTGGCTGCTACCGCATGATCGCAGCGCTCTAATACGCATTGCGCGTTGAGACCTGCGCACGCCCACCGTCCGTCTCTTTCTCCCCATCCAGCTCGGCGACAAACTCAGCCACCGCCTTCGCACACAATACCGGCTTCGCCTGCATCAGCAGGTGCGGGCCGTCAATCGCGACTACCCTCCCCGCCTTCGCCGTCACCATCTCCGCCGCGCACGCCGAATTCACCAGCCGATCCATCCTCGGCTGCACATAAAGAATCGGCACCTTCACCTGCGCCAGCTCTCCCCGCACATCCACATGCAGCACCTCGCGCACCCGCCTCGACAGCACCCTCGGCGTCACCCACGACACCGCCCCCGATACCGATTCCACCATCGCCTCCGGCACCTCATCCCCCACCATCCAGCGTCTCACCACAAATCCCGGCATCGTCACATGCGACAGCAGCGGTGCGAGCTCCCACGCCAGCTCGCGCCTCCATCCTCGCAGCGCACTCGTCGCAAACCCCGCACACAGCACCATACCCTTCAAATTCGGCGGATTCAACGCTGCAATCAAAATCGCCAGCGGAACCCCAAACGACTCCGCCACCAGCACAAACGGCTCATCCACGGTCAGCGCCCCACGCAGCGTCCCCGCCAGGTCCCGATAGTCCATCCATCGCTCCGCCGGATACCACAACGTCTCCGCCGTCAACCCCTCCGGCAGCGCTGCGGCGAACCCCCGCAATAATTCCACGCTCCCATCCATCCCCGGCAGCAGCACGAGTTTTTTCATAGACATCGTCATCAGCTCGTCAAGCTATCCTACGACAACGACCCCCTTCCCGGTTATGAATTGATTCCTCCACCACCCGACAATGCTCTAATAACTCCAGCGAGTCCGCGCCCACGTCGCCTTCCAGACGCGCCCGGCCCTCGCCCCACAGGAGAGATGTATATGACCGACCGCATCGCCCCGCTGGCCTCACGCCCAGCCTGGAAAGCCCTTCAGCAGCACGCCGAAACCATCCGCCCCCAACAACTCCGCGACCTCTTCAAAACCGACCCCGCCCGCGGCACCCGCTTCACCGCCCAGGCCTGCGGCCTCTTCCTCGACTACTCCAAGAACCGCATCACCGACGAAACCCTCGCCCTCCTCATCGAGCTGGCCAAACAGTCCGGCCTCCGCCAGCACGCTGAAGCCATGTTCACCGGCCAGAAGATCAACACCACCGAAAACCGCGCCGTCCTCCACGTAGCCCTCCGCGCCCCCAGGTCGGAATCCATCATGGTAGACGGCGAAGACGTCGTCCCCGAAGTCCACAAGGTCCTCGACAAGATGTCCGCCTTCTCCGACAAGATCCGCTCCGGCGCCTGGCTCGGCTACACCGGCAAGCCCATCAAAAACATTGTCAACATCGGCATCGGCGGCTCCGACCTCGGTCCCGTCATGGCCTACGAGGCCCTCCGCCACTACTCCCACCGCGACCTCACCTTCCGTTTCGTCTCCAACGTCGACGGCACCGACTTCGCCGAGGCCGTCCGCGACCTCGACCCCGAAGAGACTCTCTTCCTCGTCGCCAGCAAGACCTTCACCACCCTCGAGACCATGACCAACGCCCACAGCGCGCGCACGTGGACGCTCGCCAAGCTCAAGCAGACCGAATCCATCGCACGCCACTTCGTCGCCCTCTCCACCAACACCAAACTCGTCTCCGAGTTCGGCATCGACACCGCCAACATGTTCGGCTTCTGGGACTGGGTCGGCGGCCGTTACTCCATGGACTCCGCCATCGGCCTCAGCACCATGATCGCCATCGGCCCCGACAACTTCCGCGCCATGCTGGCCGGATTCCACGAGATGGACGTCCACTTCCGCACCACTCCCCTCGAAAATAACCTCCCCGCCCTTCTAGGCCTCCTCACCGTCTGGTACACCGACTTCTTCGACGCCCAGACCGTCGCCATTCTCCCCTACGAGCAGTACCTCAAGCGCTTCCCCGCCTATCTCCAACAGCTCACCATGGAGTCCAACGGCAAGCACGTCACCCTCGACGGCGAGCAAGTCGTCACCCAAACCGGCCCCATCTACTGGGGCGAGCCCGGCACCAACGGCCAGCACTCCTTCTACCAGCTCATCCACCAGGGCACCCGCCTCATCCCCTGCGATTTCATCGGCTTCTACAAGACCCTCAACCCACTCGGCCGCCACCACGACATCCTCATGGCCAACGTCTTCGCCCAGGCCGAAGCCTTGGCTTTTGGAAAAACCGCCGACGAAGTTCGCGCCGAAGGCGTCCCCGAAGCCCTCGTCCCGCACAAGGTCTTCGAAGGCAACCGCCCCTCCAACACCCTGCTCGCCGAGCACCTCACACCCCACACCCTCGGCGCGCTCATCGCCCTCTACGAGCACTCCGTCTTCACCCAGGGCGTCATCTGGTCGATCGACTCCTTCGACCAATGGGGCGTCGAACTAGGCAAAGTTCTCGCCACCAAAATCCTCAGCGAGATAGAAAATCCTGCCGAGCTCGAATCCCCCACCGCCCCCACCAAGGGCCACGACACCTCCACCACCAACCTCATCAACCTCTACCGTGCCACCAAGTAGCAACGCTCCGCTGTAGAGTACTGCGCCTCCGGTCGTTTGCCAGCCCAACCCATACGGCTGTCATCTCGACCGGAGACGGCGCTTTTTGCCGCCGTAGCGGAGAGACCTGCAGTTTGAACCATCCCCCAATCCCGGTGCCCCATCTTCGGCGCGTTTTTTGCGCCTAAGGTGGGCATCGTTTGCGGTAGCAAACGACCGCTCNNCGCCCCTGGAGGCATCGTTTGTCACCCGCCGCAACGCTCACCGCTCCTTCCGCTCCGGCCAAGATCCTTCCCGGCACTGCTCTCGACGCCTACACTGGCGATCCCAACTTCATGGCGTCGCTGGCTCGCGGCCTGGTCGTCATTGAGGCCTTCACGCCCCAAACTCCGCAGATGACCATCTCGCAGCTCAGCCTGCGCACCGGCCTTTCGCGCGCTGCCGTCCGCCGCTGCCTCTACACCCTCGTCAAGCTCGGTTTCGCTGGTACCGACGAGTCGCAGCGCTACTCCCTCCGCCCCAAAATGCTCACCCTCGCCAACACCTACACCGCCTCCAGCACGCTCGCCAACGCCGCGCAGCCCATCCTCGAGCGCATGTCCGCCATCTACGGAGAGAGCTTCTCCGTTGCCACCCTCGACGGCGACAATATCGTCTACATCGCACGCACCACCGTCACCCGCGTCATGTCCGTCGACCTCCACATCGGCTCACGCCTTCCCGCCTTCTGCACCAGCATGGGCCGCGTACTCCTCGCCTATCTCCCCCAGGATCAGCTCGAGGCCTACCTCTCCCGCGTCATCCTCACGCAATACACCGCACGCACCATCAACTCCGTCGACAAGCTCCGCCTCGCCCTGCGCAACGTCCGCCGCAACGGCTATGCCCTTTGCGATCAGGAGTATGAAGTCGGCCTGCGTTCCATTGCCGTCCCTGTCTACGCCGGAAACGGCCGCGTTGTCGCCGTCGTCAACCTCAGCGGCCACGCACCCCGCATGCCCATGCTCGACATGCAGACCCGCTTTCTCCCTCCCCTGCGTACCGCCGCCGAGGAGCTTAGCGTCTTCCTCCGCTAATTCATCCCAATCCGCTAAGACCCTTTGCACAGACGATGAAAATTCGGATAAAGTGACACGTCCCTACGCAACGCCCGTCTCACCATTCAAGGTAGACTCGTCTTAGCCTGATGTTCAGATCCAAAGCTGCTCCAATCCTGCACCGGTCGCTCACGACCACTCCCAAAAGCTCGAAGAGCAGCACCACCAACTCCAAAATTCGATCCGCAACCAGATGGCTTCGATCGCCCTCCGGCTTCCTGATCGCCACGGTTCTCTTCGCCCTCGCCATTCGCCTGGTCATCGTCGCCTTCGTCTTCCGCGACGTCTCCGCACCCACCTTCGACCACAATGAATTCGGCTGGGAAATCGGCTGGACCGCGCGCAGCATCGCTCTCGGTCGCGGCTTCTCCTCCCCCTTCCTTCCCATCACTGGACCCACCGCTCTCGTCCCGCCGCTCTATCCCTATCTCCTCGCCTCCGTCTTCAAGCTCTTCGGTGTCTATAGCGCCGCCTCCGCCATCGTCATCCTCTCCCTCAACAGCTTCTTCTCCGCGCTCACCTGCATCCCCCTCTACTTCAGCCTGCGCCGCGCCACAAGCACTCGCCTCGCGCGCATCGCAGCCTTCGCATGGGCCATGTATCCCTTCAGCATTTACTTCTCCGCCGATCGTGTCTGGGAGTACGCCCTCACCGCCCTTCTCTTCACCACCTGCTTCTGGATCGCGCAGTCACTCCACCTCCGCACCCGGCGCATCGTATGGCTGGCCTTCGGTCTTCTCTACGGCCTCACCGCGCTCTCCAATCCTTCCGTTCTCTCGCTCTTCCCCTTCCTTCTTCTGATCGCACTATGGAAGGTTCGCCAGTTCGGCGGCCCGTGGCTACGCAACGGCGTGCTAGCGGTACTCGGAGTCTTCGCAGTCATCACTCCCTGGACCGTCCGCAACTACCGCACCATGCACGTTCTCTGCCCCATTCGCGACGATTTCTGGAACGAGCTCTGGTACTTCAACAACGGCAACACCTCCAACCCCTCCGCACCGTGGGCCCATCCCGCCAGCAACCCGGCTGAAATGCAGCGTTACCGTGCCTCCGGCGAGATCGGCTACATCAACCAGAAGCACGTCCTTGTCGTGAACTTCCTCGCCCACCATAAGCTCTTCTTCGTCGGCCTCACCCTGCGCCGCATCATCTCGTACTGGACTGGCTTCTGGAGCCTCGCTCCCGACTACGTCAAGTCCGAACCCTTCCAGCTCCCCAACGTCTTCTTCTGCTCCACCCTCACCCTTCTCATGCTCATCGGCCTTCGCCGCTGGTGGCGCGTCAACCGCTCTGCCGCACTCCCCTACCTCATCGCCCTCACCATCTTCCCGTTCACCTACTACATCTCCCACCCCTTGATGGACTACCGTCAGCCCATCGAGCCCGTCATCCTCTCTCTCGTCGTCATCGGCATCTTCGGCCTCAAGGCGAAATCCTCTGCGTTGTCCGTCCCAAGAGACACTTCCCATCAGGATCTGGTCAGCGAAGAAAGTGTCGACGACCAAGTCCCGGTAGCCGCCATGGAACTCACCCCCATTCCATAGTCCGCACCCGCCCTGGCACATGCATTTGGCGTTCCCTGTGCCTGTGCTGTACCAAAAATCTCGTCATCCTGACCCTGAGCTTGCCGAAGGGGAAGGACCACTGTATTGGCTGTTGCC
>DHWW01000029.1 GCA_002413385.1 Granulicella sp. UBA5172 | reverse complement strand
GTTGGATTGGTGCTGGGCGGGGGCAACTGCAGGTCTCTCCACTTCGGCCTGCGGCCTTCGGTCGAGATGACAGATTTTAGTTGGACTGGCGGAATTTCGGTCGAGAGGACCATCCAAAGGGGAGAGCCGTGCTGGGGGAGGTGGGTAGAGTTGGCCGGGGGTGAGGAGGCGGGCGTTGGTGCGCTCGAGGAGGGAGACGCGAGGGTCGGTGCGGAGCTTGTGGTGGATCTGGCCGTAGCCGGTGTCGACGGCGAGGACGGTGGCGGCGCCGTGCTGGAGCATGCAGTCGGTGAAGCCGCCGGTGGAGGCTCCGATGTCGGCGCAGGCGAGGCCGGCGACGGAGATGGACCAGGTGGTGAGGGCGGCTTCGAGCTTGAGGCCGCCGCGGGAGACGTAGCGGAGGTCGTTGCCGAGGAGGCGGATGACGGCGGTGTCGTCGACGAGGGTGCCGGGCTTGGCGGGCTTTCCGCTTTTTTCGAGACGCTGCTCGTTGACGAGGACGCGGCCGGCGAGGATGAGGGCCTGGGCGCGCTCGCGGGAGGCGGCGAGGGAGCGGTCAACGAGGAGCTTGTCGAGACGAAGTTTCATAGGTGCTGGCTGGAGTAGCCCAGTGGACAGGATAACGGAGTGGAGAGCGGGGCTGGCAGGGTGAGGACAGCTGCGCGGCGAATGGGGGCGGTTTGAGTTCGAGACAGTGGATCGAATGGTGTTGCCTTTGGCATAGAATTGCGCGAGACATCTAGCAAGATATGGAGTGATTATGAATCGTCGTGAGTTTAGTCAACTGATTGCCGGAACGGTAGTGGGGCAGGCCCTGCTTCGTGGCAATGCGCAGACGGTGAAGCCTGCCGTGGAGTCTCGCTTCTCGGTGATGCTGTGGACGCTGGAGAAGCAGGCACCGTTCGAGCGCTGTATCGAAATTGTGGCGGCAGCGGGGTATCAAGGGGTGGAGTTGGTGGGGGAGTTTCAGAAGTGGTCGGCGATCGATACCAGGCGCATGATGAGAAAGATGCGGTCACTCGGACTCGTGTTCGATGCGATGAGCGGAGTGAAAGCGGGGTTTGCGGTTCCCGCGGAAACCGATGCGTTTATGGCTCAACTCGCAGAGCAAATCCGGTGGGCGAAGGTTCTGGAGTGCCCGCAGATCATTCTTCTGTCTGGAAAGCAGGTTGAGGGGCTGACGCGTGAGGATCAACGCAGAATATCGATTGAGAATCTCCATCGTGCGGCTGAACTTGCGGACAAGAACAAGATCGAGATTGTGATTGAACCGATCGATCCGCTGGAAAATCCGACAATTTATCTGACAACGGTGACCGAGGGGTTTGAGATCGTGCGCGCCGTGAATAGCAAGAACCTGAAGGTTCTGTACGACTTTTATCATGAGCAGCGGGCGTTCGGTAATTTGATCGAGAAGCTGGAAAATAATATTGACTGGGTTGGGTTGGTCCATATCGCGGATGTTCCCGGACGTCATGAACCTGGAACAGGCGAGATCGACTATGCAAATATCTACCGAAAGCTGGCGGAGTTGAAGTATAGGGGGGTGATTGCGATGGAATATTATCCGACCGGGGACGCGGAGACCTCGCTGAAGAAACAACGACTGGCGGCGGCGGCGGTCTTGCGGACAGCAAGACAGGCGTGACAGGCGATGTCATGCGACGCAATGGCGAGGACAGGNNGAGGAGTTCACGGGATGGGAATGACGTACACTGTGCTCTCGGGCTAAGTCTGCCCGGCGCGGGCGATGGAAGGGTGGGTTGGATTCCTCGTCAGTGGAAAATGGTTGCCTGCTTCCACAGCCCCAGCGGCAATCCGATTACCCTGTGAGTGCGTTCTATGAACAGTGGCATCGAAGGACCGATGGCAGTAGCTCGAACGGCGCCGGAAGACGACGCGGAGTTACTGACACGCGTACAACACGGTGACGAACGAGCGATGGCGGTGTTATTCGACCGTTACTCTAAGATTGTGTATTCGGTTTCGCTGCGTGTGCTGCGCGATACGGCTTCGGCCGAGGACGTGATGCAGGAGATTTTCATGCGGATTTGGCGCAATCCCAACAGTTTCGTCGCTGCCAAAGGCAGCCTTGGCGGATGGCTGTCTGTGGTAGCGCGTAACCGCTCGATCGATACACTGCGCCGCAAGCGGCCGAGTGAGCAGGTGGAAGAGATGAACCTGGCTTCGTCCACGAATCTGGGCGACGAAGCGGAGCGGTCAATTTTGATGGAACGGGCACGGGCCACGGTCCTGCTTCTGCCGGTGGAACAACGCAAGACGTTGGAGATGGCATTTTTTGATGGCCTGACCCATTCGGAGATCGCCGAGATGACGGGCGACCCTCTGGGGACAGTGAAGACTCGGATTCGCAGTGGACTGTTGACGCTGAGAAAGGCATTCCAGGCATGAACAACGCGAGCCACATCACGCAAGATGATCTGTACCTGTTCGCGCTGCAACTTCTGCCCGATGCCGACATGAAGTCCGCGGCGCAGCACTTGAAGGAGTGCCCGCTTTGCCGTTTGCAGGTGGGAGAGATCCAGGGAGACCTGGTGACCTATGCGATGACGGCAGAGATGCAGGCACCGCCGTCGCAGGCACGCGAACGGTTACTGCACCAGGTTGCAGCGGAAAAGAAGGTGATTCCAATCGATCGAGTGGAACAACAACTCGAACCGGTACTGTATCCGCGCAATAGCCGGATGTTCCAGATGGAAGCACCCGAGGAACGGGAACGACGACGGGTAGCACCGTTTATGGCCTGGACGGGATGGGCTGTGGCCGCAACAGTTGCCGTGGTGGCCAGTATGCAGTTTGAGCAGCGGAAGGTCGTAGAGCAGAATCTGGCTGCCGAGACCGCGCAATTGGATAAGACGACGCAACAGACGGCGCAGGCCAAGGAGTTGATGCAGTCGCTGACAAATGCGAACGCATTGCAGGTTTCATTGCATGTTCCTCTGACAGCGCATCAACAGCCGAAGTTGGATCCAGAAGGCCATGCAACCTACGTTGCGGGTCAGGGTTCTCTGGTGTTTGTCGCAAGCCACTTAGATCCGTTGCAGCCAGCCAAAACCTATGAACTGTGGCTACTACCGGAAGAGGCTGGACTTGCTCCGATTCCCGCGGGCCTGTTCAAACCTGATGCCAATGGTAACGCGACCGTGGTGATGCCGCAGTTGCCGAAGGGCGTGGCGGCGAAGGGGTTTGGCGTGACCGTCGAGGATGAGGGTGGATCGAAGACCCCGACCGCACCGATCGGTGCTGGCGGGGATGTAAGAACAGCTATCCGGGTGAGCGAACAAGGATTGGAAAAGGCCAGCCGTCTGCAATGGGTGCAGTAGCTGGCCTTTGTATTGTTCTCTTGTGTTCCCTAAGCCGTCATCCCTGTCTTACGGGGTGGTTACGAGAACGCGGAGGCCCAGACCCTGAAGGGGGATATGTGCCTGAACCGTGTTGGTATCGGTGTAGATAATGCTCATATATCGGTTATCTGACGAGGTAACGTAGACCTTGCCCGCGGGTACACCGGTGGTGGCCGAGATGGAATTCGGATGGCCGAAAATGAGGTTGGAGGTTCCGTTGGCCGTGGCCGTGGCAGCACTGCCAGAGACGCCGCAGATCGTAGCGGTGAGCTGACCTGTCTTGAGATTGACAACGCTCACTGAGCCCTCACCGGTGCCACAGTTGCCCGCGCCGTCCAGTTCGTTGATAACGTAGGCAGCAGAGCCGTCCTGCAAAACCGAAACCATGGAGGGATTGATGCCGACGGTTGCGGTGGCAATGACCTGGCCGAAGCCCACAGCGTCCACCGGATTGGCGGGACTACAGTTGGGGTTGGATGCCAGGGCCCCCGGACTACAGAGGGGGATGCTGATAATGCTCAGACTTCCGGGATGGATACCATCACCCTGGTTCAGGACGACAAGCTCGGAGCTGATCGGGGCGAGATCGGCCCAGACAGGGTTCGGAGCAGCCGTACCACCACCCGCGATGGGGATGGGGGGAATGGTGATAAAAGGTTGGGAGACATCGGGGGCATTGCTCGGGACATTGATGACAGAGACGGTGCCCGAGCCCTGATTGAGGATGAAGGCGCGGCGATCGTCCCCTGTCATGACGCCATATACGGGCTTGATGCCTACAGGGATCTGGGCAGAGTCGGAGAGCGAGGTCGTCGAGACGGTCTCAAGGGAGTCGATCTGGCCATTGGTACCGGGAGTGTTCTGGCTGATCGCATAAACGCGTGGCGTGCCAGCAGCGCCGACGACATAGACGGGATTGGAACCGCCACGGATGCCGACGTTGTCGTAGAGCGCCGCGGTACCAGCATTGATGGCCGCGATACTGTTGGTCGCGGTTTCGGGGATGAAGATGGTCGAGAGGGCGCTGGCCGGGGTCAGCGAGGTAATGCTCACGGGAGCGGAGTTGACCGGGAGTGTGGTCTGGACTACGTTGCTGGAGATGAGGGCTGTCGGATTGGAGAGAAAGAAGGTATTGAGGGAGCCTTCCGCGTTGATGGTGTACCCCTGGGTGCCGTTGGGATTGAGCGCGAAATAGCTGGGATTGGAGAGGATATTGGGCGTGGAGAGCACCGTGTCTCCAGCGAAGTCGACGATGGTGAGCAGGCCAAGCGAGGTGGAGCTGGGACTGGAGACGGCGACGGCGAACTTGGTCGGTTGACCCGCAGGGCCAACAGGACCGATAGCGCTGACAACTGGGCGATACTGATTACCGCAGCCAATTGTCGTGAACACAGCGACGATACTGATGGTGAGAACGGCAGTGGCTGCGATGTGATCGCGGCAGAGACGCTTCCCTACTGACTGGTACATACCCATGTGGCGCAAATTTCGGAACAAACAGTACTCCCCGGAAGGTGCCGCTTCGACGATAACGAACAAAGACCGGGGTACGGAAACCGGACTGTGCAGGCTAACGCTGTGCGACTGCCTTCAACATCTGATTGTAAACGAATCCCGCCGGTGAATCCGGGGAGTGGAGATAACACCATGAATGAACCTTTAGTGATGCTGGAGATGTTGGGCGGGAGAGGCCATGCGCCGCGGACGCTGGCGGTGGTGGGGTTGTCGGATGATCCGGCAAAGGCGAGCTATGCGGTGTCGGCGTATATGCAGGGGCAGGGGTATAGGATTCTGCCAGTGAATCCGGGGGTTGAGAGCGCGTTGGGGGAGCGCAGTTATCCCTCGCTAAGCGAGTTGCCGGTGCGGCCCGATGTAGTGAACGTGTTCCGGCTGCCAAAGGCTATTCCGGCGATTGTGGACGAGATGCTGGCGCTGGGACTCGAGAATTTATGGGTGCAACTGGGAATTCGGAACGAGACGGCAGCGCAGGCGGCAGAGGCTGGTGGGATTCATGTTGTGATGGACCGCTGCATCATGGTCGAGCACATGCGATGGATGCGAGGATGAGCAGCGTGGACTTTGGGTGGGGACGAGGAGAGGGGTCGCGCTAGCGAGCGATAACCCACCCTGTCGCGATGACACCGCGCCGAGGATAGGGCACCCGGTTGCGACGGGATGGTTGCTTCCGTTCGGGTTGCTTCTACAATGGTTGGATGGGCAAGAGACGCTGGTTGACACGGTGCGGCAGGCTAGTGGCGCTGTTGCTGCCGATGATGGCGATGGCGGGGGGGGCGAGCGCGCGGGCGCAGATTGTCGAAGTGGGTGACGGTGGGCCGGGGCCGGTGAAGGCTGAGCACTTGACGGCGGAGTTGACGACGCTGGCGCCGCAGATTGCGGTGGGTGGAACCCTGCAGGCGGGGCTGGTGCTGACGATCGAAGAGCATTGGCATGTGTATTGGGTGAATGCGGGAGAGGCTGGGCAACCGCCGAAGATTACGTGGACTCTGCCTGAGGGGATGACGGCGGGGCCCGTGCAGTTCCCTCCTCCGTCGCGGCTGCCGCTGGGGCCGCTGATGGACTTTGGGTACGAGGATGGGGTGGCGTTTCCGGTGCTGCTGACGGCGTCGCCGACGATGAAGCCGGGGAAGGTGCATCTGGATGCGCAGGTGCGGTGGTTGGTGTGCAGCAGTGTCTGTTTGCCGGGCAAGGCGCACCTGGGGATCGATGTCGAGGTGGTGAAGGGGCCGGTGCCGGAGGTAAAGGCGGTGGGTGCGCTGGGATCGGCGCTGGCGACCCTGCCGAAGGAACTGCCGGCGGGGATGAGCGTGTCGGTTATTGGCGATGCGAAGCAGCTTGCGGTGACGCTAAAGACTGGGAATAAAGAGACCGATGCAGAGTTTTATCCGTTCGATCAGGACCAGATCGATGGTGCTGCGGACCAGCAGATTGAGTCGCTGCCGGATGGTGTGAGGATTTGGCTGAAGCGAGCGCCGGACCCGCAGCATCCGGGAATGACGATGCCGATGCCGACGACGCTGCATGCGCTGGTGGAGCTGAGTTCTACGGAGTCTTATGACTTCACAACACCGGTGACACAAGGGGTGGTACCCGCGCCGCCATTCGCGGCAAAGAAGATCGAAGATGCGAGTTCGGGGCCGGATCTGAATGCGTTCAGTGCGATCGGATTGGCGTTCCTGGGTGGGCTGCTGCTGAACCTGATGCCTTGCGTGTTTCCGGTGCTGTTTCTGAAGGGGCTTGCACTGGTGAATGCTTCGAACGAGGAGAAGAACCGGCAGCGGTCGCATGGTTTGGCCTATACGCTGGGGATCGTCGTTAGCTTTTGGGTCATCGTAGCCGCGTTGCTGATTTTGCGCGCTGGTGGACGACAACTGGGTTGGGGGTTCCAGTTGCAGTCGCCGGGGTTTGTTGCGGTACTGGCGTCGCTGGTGTTCTTCCTGGGGTTGAGCCTGGCGGGGCAGTTTGAGATAGGGCTGAGCCTGACAAGCGCTGGGGGCGATCTGGCGAAGCGTCCGGGGCTGGCGGGGAGTTTCTTTACAGGCGTGCTGGCGACGGTGGTGGCGACTCCCTGCATGGCTCCACTGATGGGCGCGGCGGTGGGGTTTGCGCTGGCGCAGGCGGCGTGGCTAACGTTTGTGGTGTTTACGGCGCTGGCTCTGGGACTGGCNNTATTCGCCCGAGGGCGTGGACCGCATGGCATGGCTGCTGAGCGGGTTCCTGGTGCTGGCGATTGCCGGTTGGGCGCTGGGGAAGTGGCCGGCAAAGTGGGGCTCGGCTATGGCTGCGTTGGTGCTGATCGCGATTGCACTGTCTCTGTCGCTGCGCAAGTCGGCGGTCGATGCGCTGGTCTGGCAGCCGTATACGGAGGCGAACTTTGCGGCGGCGCGGGCTACGGGTGATCCGGTGTTTATCGACTTCACGGCGGCCTGGTGTTTGAGTTGCCAGGTGAATGAGAAGGCGGTACTGAAGTCGAAAGAGGTTGAGCGGGCGCTTGAGAAGAACCATGTGCAACTGCTAAAGGCCGACTGGACGCAGTATGATCCGGCGATTACGCGGGAACTCACGGCCGTGGGGCGGAGTGGCGTTCCGACGTACGTGATTTATCCGCCGGGGAAGGTTTCCAATGCGGATGTGCTGCCGGAGTTTTTGACCAAGGCCGTGGTGCTGGCGGCGATTGGGAAGGACGCCAAGCCGATGGGGACGGAGTAGAAGACGCTCGACGGCTTCAGATTCGCCTAGGGCTTTGCTTCGCGGAGTTTGGCGATTTCGGCCATGACATCT
>DHWW01000327.1:25342-25609 GCA_002413385.1 Granulicella sp. UBA5172 | reverse complement strand
TTCGACGACGACGATCGCGTCGTCGATGACGAGCCCGATGGCGGCGGCCAGACCACCGAGCGTCATGAGATTGAACGACTGACCGATGATCCAGAGGAACAGGATGGTAACCGCTACGGTTACGGGGATCACGAGACCTGCGACGACCGAGCTCGACCAGTCTCTCAGGAAGATGAAGAGGATGATGCACGCAAGAATGAGGCCGATGAGTATGGCGTCGCGGACGCTGGCGATGGACTCGCGGACGAGTTCAGACTGGTCGTAGAA
>DHWW01000327.1:264-25163 GCA_002413385.1 Granulicella sp. UBA5172 | reverse complement strand
GTGACGCCGGTGGTCTGCAGCCGAGCCAGATTGGGGACAATGTGGTATTCGGGAATCTGGCCTCCCTGCACGGTGACCGTACTGACACCGAAGACACGGTTCAGCGGCGGCTTGAGGTCGTAGGTCGCTATCTCCCAGAGGCGCGACTGCGAAACCGTCTGCGGGCCTAGATTGTCTGCCGTAAGGGCGTAGCCGAGAATCGGGAAGGTCGCGAACGTGAGGCGGTTGGTAGTGAGCTTGACGGTGGGAGGCAGTTCTTGCGAAACCTTGGACAGGGCCGCGTCTGTCAGTTGCAGCGTGCGATACATGTCAACGTTCCAGTCGAAGAAGAGGCTGACTTCCGCAGAGCCTCGGCTGGTGTTGCTGCGCACGGTGAGCAGGCCTGGGACGCTGTTGACGGCGTCCTCGATGGGCTTGGTGATCGTGACCTGCATCTGCTCAACCGGCATCACGCCGTTGTCGATGCCAATGACGATGCGCGGAAAGTTGGTATCGGGAAAGACCGAGATGGGAACCTGAAACGCTGCGTAGGCTCCGGCCAGGGTGAGAACGGCGAGAAAGAAAAATATGGTTTTGGTAGACCGCGCTAGCCAGAAGGGCTTCCCCGCTGGTGTGGAAGAGGCAGATGCGGATTGGGTTGTCTGGCTCACTGATTGTCCGCATCCTTTCCACTGGCGGGCTTTGCATCGTCGGTGTCAGGCTTGGCGTTGGGGTCAGTGCCGATCTTGACCTTGGTGCCGTCGTCGAGACCGTAGCCGCCGTCGGTGATGACCATGTCGCTGGGGGTAAGGCCGGAGAGGATTTGTGTCTCATCCGGAGTCTGTATCCCGAGGGTGACGATCCTCTTGTGCGCGGTGGAATCGGGCGCGATGACCGTGACGAAGCGTGAGGTGCCGTCGGTTCCGGCCTGGATCGCTGCGGTGGGGACAAGCAGCCCGTTGGGCACAGTGACGCCGGTGATGGAGACGTGAACAGGAGTGCCCGCTTTGAAGCTGCCCTTGGGATTTTCCAGGCGCAGCCAGACTTCAACCGTGGTGCTGCCAGGATCGAGTGCCGGACTGATAAGGGAGACTTTGGCCGGAACTGGCTCCTCGATACCGGGGACTGCAATCGTGGCTGCAGCGCCGAGAATAAGTTGTTGCGCCTGCCGTTGAGCGATGTGCAGCTTGGCGATCAGCGCAGACGTGTCCATGACCGTGAGCAACGCCGTACCGGCCGCGGCAGACTCCCCTGCGAAGAGGGGTCGGTCAGTGACGACGCCCGTGATCGGACTGCGTATCTCGGTGTAGTTGAGTTGGGCTTCGGCGCCCAGGTATTTCCCCTTCGCCGATTGCAGCGTTCCCTTGGCGTTCTGTATCGCGGCCCGGTTAGCGACTTTTTTGAGAGATTCAAAGTGCTGCTGCGCGATGTTATACGCAGCTTGCGACTGGACAAGGGTGGCCTTCGCGGTGTCGAGGTCCCGGCCAGGAATGGCTCCCTCCGTAAAGAGTTGCGAGCGAGCCGCGGCGATCGATTGATTCAGATCGAGGTTCGCTTTGGCCTGCGCGAGATCCTGCTGTGCCTTGATGTAGTCCGCCGGTACGGTGGACTGGATGGCAGTATCGTAGGTGGCCTGGGCCGCGGTATAGGCGCCTTGATTGTCGAGAGCGGCGGCAGCCAGATCCGCGTTTTCCAGCGTAGCAAGGAGTTGTCCGGCTTCCACCTTACTGCCGCGCTGAACGTAGAACTTCTTCACCGGAGCCGAGAANNGAACTTCTTCACCGGAGCGGAGATCTTCGGTGATATCGCTGCCTGTGCAAGTGGTGTGAGGATCGCGTCGGCAACGATCTGATCGGAGACGCTTCCTCGCTCCGGGTGTGTGGCCTGGACGTAGACCAGTGGCGCAGTGACCTCTTCCTTGTGATTGCAGCCGAGGGGTGCGAGAGCGGCGAGCAGCAGAAGAACTGCGGCTGTGGACGTGTGGATCGGGTGACAGCGGTCGACCATGGGTGCAGTCATCGTTAGAGGGTTCCTGTCAGTATCTGGAGGTTGGCCAGCGCGCTCTGGTAACGGGTAATGCCGTCTTCGCGCGCATTTTCAGCCGTGGTAAAGGACGTCTCGGCGTCGACGACTTCGAGCACGGTCGCTTCACCATGGCTATAGCGCAGGCGAGTAAGACGGAGGCTTTCGGCGGCGGTGTCGGCACTAAGATTCAGGCTGGCGAGTTGATCGTGGGCCACGGTGGCTTCGGAGTAAAACTCTTCAAGATCAGCGATGAGTCGGCGCTGCGTGTTGGTCAGTATCGTGTGTGCGATTTCGCTCTGAATCTTCGCCTGTCGAATGCGGTCGCGGGTGGTGAACCAATCCCAGAGCGGAATATTAAGCGTTGCCGACGCGGAGTAGCCAAGATTATCCGCCCCCAGGTAGTTGTGCATCGCGAACTGCTCCGCATCAAGTCCGTAGGTGTAATTCAGGGAAAGATCCGGTAGATACGCGAGCCGGGCTGCGGTGACGTTGAGATTGGCCAGATGGGAGTTTGCGAGGGCGCCCTGAAGTTCGGGGTTGCGCTTCGCCATCGCCGCTTCGACGTCTGCGCGGCTGGGCGGCGCCGGCGGGGTATCGGTGATTGCGAGGGCGTACGACTCGCGGGGGTCGGGGAAGAGGAGGACAGCTAGATCGAGCCGCGCCTTGTCCGCGTTCAGCTTCGCGTCTGCAAGATCGCGGTCTCGCTGCTGCTGGAGGAGTTGTGCCTTGACGACGTCCGCGTGGGCGACCTCCCGGGCGGCCTCCCGTTGCTGGGTTTGCTTGGTAAAGTTCGCTGTTTCAGCGGCAGCTCCCTGGGCGACCTTGACCTTTCGGTCCGTAGCGAGTGAGTTGTAGTAAAGCCCAACAACGGTGGCTACCAGACCGCGCCGAGCGATCTCCAACTCCGCGTTGGCGATCGCAAGCCCGGATGAGGTTTTGCTGACCGTGTTGAACTGCTGTAGCCCGATCGTCTCTGTAACGGAACCCTGGCTGATGTACTCGTGGACAGCATTATCGGCGATGAACCGGGGTGCGGAATTACTCGGCAGATTGGGATCGGTCGCCCTGATCGGGTTGACTGCAAGACCTGCGCCCCCCTGCGTGTAGAGAAACTGGTTGTCGTACACGGCGCTGGGCAACAGCGCAGCGCGCGCTATCGATCGGTCGAGTTTCGCGATCTTCGCCTGGGCGGCAGCTGCGGCGAAGGCCGGCTGATTGGCCAGGGCGCGGGTGATGGCGTCGTTGAGCTGAATCGTAACGGGTACCCCCGTCGGCGAGGGGGTCGAGTTGGCGGGCACCGATTGGCCCGGTTCCGGTGATGGGCTCGTCGCGAGCGCATCGGCCTGACTGCTGACAACGCCCGCGATGGGCGAACCCACAGCAGAGCCTTCAGTCTGGCTGATTCCTCTTGCGACAGCGAAACTCTGCAGCAGCACGGCAAGGACCGTGTGCCCAACAATGGAACGTGCGGTCATCATTCGTCTACAGGTTACGATGCCAAACCTTAATCTTTGCTGAACGCGCCAAATAGAAGATTCCAATCGTCCCTCTCATGGCAGCAGATCAAACGAGCCGGGAACCGGATTGTCCACATCAAGGATGTAGAGCAACAAGAGAACTCCAGGAGAAGGCGTGGAATAGCACCAGGCCCTCTGCTTCATTAGTTCCGAGTTCCTGGAGCGTTTCCCGCCGAAGTCAATTGCCGCGCTTCTGCTATCGGAACGATAACAAATCACAAGAGGAGGGGCCAGCCTCGGATTGCGCTAGCCCCCTCGCCCAGCTGAATCATTGAAACTTCAAAGGAAATGGCTCATCAATGGCCGGCGTTGTGAGAATCCGCGGTGAGCCGTCCCTAACGACCTAAAGTCAGAACAGGGCAGTGGGCGTTGGCAAGCACTTCGAACGCCCGCGTCTCCTTGAAGAATCCGCTTTGCGATCCTTCGTCGGTGCTCAGCACAATCCAATCAGCGTTGATTTCACTGGCGGTCTTTAGGATTTCTGCTGCAACCTGACCAAATAAGACCTTGGTATGAACCGCGGTCGTGTTTTCGGGAAGTTCCGCGATGAATTGACCAAGAGTATTGCGAGCCCAGGTAATGGATCGATCAGGATTTGTGCTCTCTACCTCGGACTTTTCCAACACATGTAAGAGTGTTAGCTCAGCTCCGTACGTGGTCGCAAGATCAAGCGCCAATTTACAGTTTTCCCGATAGCCGCCGACAAACGAAACAGGATGAAGAATTCTGCGAGGACTAGCGTACTTGGCACTGTCCCGTGCATGCGGGCCAACCACAAAGATAGGCACACCAACCTTGGTGATCAGTTCATGGGCAACCGATCCCAGCGCGAATTGCCGCAGCTTGCCACGTCCGTGTGTCCCCATGATCAGTCTTGAACTATGCGTCCTGCTGAGCTCCTCGCGGATGACTTCGCCTGCTCCACCAATCTTGACTGTCAGATCGCAGTGGATTCCCTCCGCCGCCATCTGATGGACTGCATCGCCCAACTTCCTGCGTACATCGCGAACCAGCGCTGCCTCATAGTCGCTCGGAACCACCGCTGTCTCAAGCGAAGCGACATAAAGCGGGTAGATCGCATGGACGATCGTAACCTTCGAATGACTTGCCTTAGCCTGAGCGGTAGCGTGCGGCAATAAGCAATCGAGATCGACCATGTCCGTCGCGACCAGGATGTGATTGGGCGATGCCAGAATGTCTCTCGTTAGTACCTGATCACAGCATTTCTGCATTTGTGCCACCTATGGTATCAGCTTATTTGTTTCCCCGAAGGGAAGACCGTATCTGAAAACACAAGTCAGTGTGCTCTGCGTCACATCGAATAACGCCTGCAGTTCTGTTGTCCTTCAATTGAACCTCATACAGAATGATCCGTGCCCATCGCTTGCGCCTCCGGAGAACCTGCTGCAGGTGCTCGGGCTATCCGACCTGATCAACGCAATGCTCTTGATGGATGCACCTTCCCTGGAGACTGTTCTGCTCGGAATACAGCCGGAGTCGACGGATTGGGGACCCGTCCTGACTCCAAAGGTCGAAGCGGCGCAGCGTAGTTTACTCGAAGCCGCGCTCGAGCAAATCAGCCAGTGGGAAGCGCAAATCTTGGGTATCGCGGTCGACAGTATCCCGATGTGATCTACTCCTCGATGTTCGCACCGAAATTTCAAAGGAGAGAAGGTATCCGCGCCTCCCTCCAAATTCCACCTTGTCAATGAAGCTCTGTTAGATGAAGGCAGAGTCGGTCATGTTTGCGCTGAGTGAGCAGGGAACAGGGGTGACCGAAACCTGGGGCAGCGTTGTATCCGGTGATTTGCAAATTCGGCTCAACTCATCCAGACTATGGGAGTTAGGACGTTGATGCTCTCAAGGTGGTTGAACGGGTTCAAATCCCGCTGGGGAAGCTAACCTCTATCCTTCCGAAGTCCCCGTCGTCTAGTGGCCCAGGACGACGCCACACTCATGGTGTAAACACGCGGTTCGAATCCCGTCGGGGACGCCAATGCAACGAATCAGTTTCCCCATTCCGGTAAGCGATCTGTTGTATTGAGGAACACGAATGGCGGGCTGGAGTTATGCACCCCGCGCAGAACTTTCCTAAGTCATATACTGTCTAGGGAATCAATCTAATATCAGGTGTTGTAGCTACCGAATGCCAAGTAAACACTCAGCGTCGAGCATCAACAAGGATTGCTGGCAAGATTCGGACAGCTCCAAAGAAGAGAATCTGTCTCGAGATCGCGACATCGTGTACAGGCTGATCGGCGCACGTGGGTTGCGAGCTCAGTCGATCGATCTGAGGTCGTTCCTACGCGTTGAAGGCAGTCGATTTCTAGCCGGAGTTCTGCTGGCGATGTTGCCCTTCGCAACTGCGGTATGGGCGCAGAGCGGTGACGAGACGCCATCGCACACCGAGGTTGCGCAGGCATCGGCCAGTTCCATCGGGTCTCCGTACATTCCTCTGGATAGCTGGATTTACCCTGCAGCCATCCGCCTGTATTACCTGGGGTATCTTCCAACTGCATATATCGGCGTGCGTCCATGGACCCGCGCGTCCCTTGCACATATGCTGGCTCTGTCAAAATACGCTCTGGAGTCGCCGAATACACCCGACGAGGCGGTGGAGATCAACGCGCGATTGCGTACGGAATTGGCGTCCGAGTTGGCAAACGACTCCTCCCCTTCGCTGCGAACCGAGAGCATTTACACCCGTCTTCGCGAGATCCGTGGGCCCATCCTGAACGACAGCTTTCACTTAGGCCAAACCATTGTGAACGACTATGGCCGGCCGGACCAACCTGGCTTCAACAATCTGACGGGATTCAGCGCCGAGGCCCACAGCGGCAGATTCAGCTTGTATGTCCGCAGTGAGTACCAGCATGCTCCGGCAGCGATTGGTTACTCTCCTGCCGTGGCAACGCAGTTGGCCGCTATCGATGGAACGCCGGATGTACCTCAAAGCACGATTCCAGCGCCCGTTATCCCCGAGCAAAACAATCCGACGGTGATGGAGGCGAATGCCTCTGCTCATCTGCTTGGCCATGAAATTTCGTTCGGCAAAAGCGATGAATGGCTGGGGCCGGGTCTCGGTGCCAGCATGGGTTGGTCGAACAATGCGGCAGATCTCTACAGCTTTCGGATTAATAGGGTGGAGCCTCTCTACGTCCCGGGACTGTCGCGCCTCGTGGGGCTTTTTCGCTATGACTTTATGGTCGGAACACTGAAGGGGCACGCGTTTCCTAATGCCCCCTGGATCCATATGGAGAAGATCAGCATGAAGATGACTCCGAATCTGGAGTTCGGATTCACGCGCTCCGTTATCTGGGGAGGGGAAGGGCATGTGCCGATCACAATCGGCACGTTTCTCCGGGGTTTTTTTAGCGTCACCGCACCGCCGCCAGCAATTAAGTTCTCGCGTCAAGACCCTGGTGCACGCTTCAGCACCTTTGATTTTCTCTGGCGCGTACCTTGGGACAACCACCTCATTACCCTGTACACCGACTCTTTCGCCCACGACAATGTCTTCCCGGTTAGCAATCCCTATCGCTCCGGAATGCGGCCTGGAATCTATATCGCTCGCCTGCCCAAACTGCCCCGTGTCGACTTTCGCGTTGAAGGGACAACCACCAACCCGCATGATCCGGAGAGCAACGATGGCAGACTCCTTTTATGGGAGGGTGTTCAGGTCCAGGGATATACCAATAAGGGCTACATCCTGGGCGACTGGATCGGACGAGAGGCCACCGGAGGTCAGGCCTGGCTGACATGGCACCTCAAGCCTGACCAGCAGATTCAATTGCAATACCGCACCGCCAAGGTTGCGCAGGATTTTGTCCCCCGCGGTACGACCCAGCATGATCTTTCGGCAGAATTTGTGTTGCGCCCCGTTCGTGACCTGGAGATCAAAACAACCTTGCAAGGAGAGTTTTGGAAAGCACCGCTCATCGCACAAGGTCAGCAGAAGGACTTCGTTGGAACACTCCAGCTCACTTATTTTCTCCATCACCGATGAGGTTGCAGTCAGGCACGTGCTCACCGCAAGTTGCTGGTTGACCAGTCATCTCCTCAACGGAGACGCCCGCGTGGAATGGTGGACCGGGGCTATGCTACTGAGCGTGCGAGAACTCGTGGTCTAGTTCGTTTCGGTTGGAAGGCTATCTCTCAGCGGTAGAACTTCCCGGGCATTAACAGACGCCATACTGCTCGAAACAGAGCGTGTCATCGAAGGAGCCTTGCGGTGATAGGGGGCATGCTGTGGTTCCCCCATGCTTTCGGGCTGGCTTCCGGGCTTGAAGAGGGTACGCAACAATATCCTTATGTCCGTGCTAAACCTCGCCGTCTCAATGTAGTGAGCGTCTAAGCGGCACTTTTCCGGGTTGAGAACGGTGGTTACATAGTGTTCGACGAAGTTCTCCGGAACATCTGCGAGCAAATGCTCCTCATCGGAGAACACAACCGTCGCCGCACCCGTGATTCCCGGGCGGCTAAGCATGTGTAGGCACTCATGTTGTGGGATCTTCGGGCGAGGACCTACGAAACTCATCTCGCCACGGGCTACGTTGATCAGCTGTGGCAGTTCATCTAATTTCGATCGGCGTAGCAGCGCACCAACAGCGGTCATCCGTGGATCACCCTGCTTGGTCACTTTGGATCCCCTGTCAACCAGCGAGCACGCGTGCTTCATGGTCCGGAACTTCAGTATCACAAAGGTTTGCTGATGCAATCCAACCCGCTCCTGACGAAACAGGGCAGGACCGGCCGACGTCATCCTGATCACCCAGCCGATCAGGATCATGACTGGTGTAAATAAAGCCAGAGCCACGATGCTCAAAGCAAGATCAAAGCAGCGTTTGCGTTTCGAGGTGCACCATTCGCTGACGTAGCGCGGCAAGAACATGGACTTTCGATGTTCTTTGGCGATGAGTAGCTCGGCTGATTTCTTGGATGTTTGCGCCCCAGCCTTGAGGTGCGAATCCACTGCTAACTTCGAACTGCCCATCACGGGTCCCCCTATTTTGCCGGCTGTTACACCGCATGACACTACGAAGAGGAAATACACGAATAGCTACAAACCAAAGAAGCAATACGACAATGAAGTCAACTTGCATTATCGCATCCCTACTGGTCGATCTCGAACCGAATAATGCGAAAGAGTGATCACATTAAATATCGGTTGAGAGTAGCGGCCTTACTCACAAGATTCAATGCGCCGATCAAGCGTATCCTCGGTACGATCACGACCTGCGTAACGACACTAAACAGCCCCTGCGAGTGCGAGATTCCTCACGGACTCCCACTCCCATGAAATAGGCTGCGGATAAAACATAACTACGATCAAGGATTGTCAACAATCTGTAAAGATACAACTCCATTCATGACGGCTATGTCATGTTGTCGGGTGTCCTTGCATCTTTCATCGGCAATGACGCGCAAACCATTATTTATGCAGCTAATGAAGACACTGCTCATGTTCTGCATCGATCATCCGATTGATTCCGATTGATTAGGATTGATTCGTTCGAGGTCTGTGAGGTGAGTTGCGATGGACCAGCAGAGCCTGGCATCTCAGGGTGTGTTTCAGAAGTTATGGCCGGCAGTCTCGTCGAGAGCAGTCTCTGGACGAGATGGAGAAGCTGTTGACCAGCCCGTATGCCCAGCTTGCAAAAGTCATCCGCTAGTTTCTCCATGGAATACATCTCAAGTACCTCGAAGTCGAATCCTCCGGCCCTTCATGCTCCGTGGTCGCGGCTCGGGCAGGAGCGCGCCGCACATATACCCAGAGGTAGAAAATGCCCATCGCCAGCAGAACGAGCGGGGATGGGCGGGTCCACATAACGCTCAGCATCTTTCCCGGCAGCCCTGTTGTGCCTGCGTGCAGATTTTTGGTGAGAATGTCGAGAATTGCCAACGGAATATCTCCAGTAAACACAATCCCCGCTGTATTCACCAGGAGTGCAGTCCACCCAATCAGGCCGCCCTCGGCCCACAACATGGCGCAGGCCGGAACAGTGAGCAGCAGGAGTTTCGCATCATGCGGCCGATGATAGGTCACGAGCATGGTAAGAGGAACGATTGCCGCGAGCGCCAGCCAGGCGCTCGTCGTCGAGAGGCGTGACTTCAGAGTTTTGAGCGACCATACGAGCAGGAGTGCTCCGCATACAAGATAGCTGACCGGATTGTAGATGCGCGGATCGTCCCGGAAGACGCTTATAACCGATTGCAGATCTATTACCAGGTCGGCGGTATGGCCAGAGATGGAAGTGGGGCCAGGGTCATTGAGATCGCCGTGCGCCGAAGTCGCCAGAAGATTGGAGTGCAACTCCTGAATCCAATGTGGCGCAACGTGCGAGACCCACAGGATGGCCGGCAGACACAGGACTAGAACCACAACGAGGGTTTGCAGTGCGCGTTTCCGATAGAGCGCGCCCGCCAGCAGGAAATAGAGCCAGACGAGGCCCGTATCGTGGGGCTTGAGTACGAGGCTGACAGCAAGGCATAGGATGCCGGCGGGCACAAACCGCTCATTGAGGAAACACCAGACGGCCACTACGCAGAGGCTTACGGCGATCCCAGCTAAATTGCCACTTTGAAAGAGGCCTTCGCTATTGGCAAGGATGATGCAAATCAGGAAGAGGGAAATTCCCGGTGCATGGTTGCCCGCGAGGTTCCAAGTAAGGAGAGCGGCAAAGATGAGGCTCCCGGCTTCCAGGATCATCCACAGTACGTGTGCCGGCCCCCAGGCCAACATTGTAAAAGGAGCGATGAAGAACAGTGAGGTCGGCAGATTGATGCATACGGGTACAGCCCGGAGAAACGAACGAGACATCTTGGGGTCCGATGGAATTTCCCCTCCATCCGCCTGGTACACACGCAGAAACTCGCCTGCTTTGTAGGGATCACTATGTTGAATCAGGCATCGCGCGCCGTAGTAAACCGCCTTAAAGTCTGCCATACCGCCAGGCGAGGCGTGCTCGATAACAGAACCCCATACAACGAATATCCCGCTGCACAGCAACAGCCAAAACAGGCCAATCCGACGCGTCCTTGTCATGCTCAGCCTACCTTTGTGTCAGAACCGGAATGGCTGAATCTTCAACACGTCCGCCGATTGGGTTCACGCTGAAAATGTCCCGCGCACCAATGCCGATTCCTCAGATTCCGAATTCGCCACTAGTGTCAATGTTGGGGTTGCCTCAGGTCGGATCAACCGATGCAAATAAGCCCTGGAAATACACAAGCTGCGGGCGGCCAGTGTTTTGTTCCCATTGTTCTCCCGAATGGCTGTCGCGACTAGTCTGATCTTATAGTCGTGAAGTTGCCGTTCGAAAGAGCCTATAGGAAGGCCGTCGTCGATGCTGGCTATAAGTTCGTCCTGTATATTCAGGGGCAAATCTTCCCCCTGAAGCATTTCTCTATGGGCGAGGATGATCGCCCTCTGAATCACATTTTCCAATTCGCGTACATTTCCAGGCCACGGGTGTCTTTGGAGCATGGCCAGAGCATCTGGCTCAATATCCTCCATCGGCTTTTGATACATCTGCGAATAGTGCCGCAAAAAATGCGTGGCAATCTGAGGAATATCTTCGGAATGCTCTTGGAGGGGCGGTACTTCGATCCCCATGACGTTGATGCGGTAATAAAGATCCTGACGGAATGTCCCCTGAGCCACCATTTCAGGTAGGTTCTTATGCGTGGCGAAAATCACCCGCGCCCGCAATGGGATAAGCCTGTTACTGCCCAGTCGGCTGAATTCGCGCTGCTGCAGAACCCGTAGAAGTTTGACCTGCGTATATAGGCTTAGATCTCCGATCTCATCGAGGAAAAGCGTGCCATCACCTGCCTGCTCGAAGTATCCTTCGCGTGACCCCACGGTGCCTGTGAAAGCGCCCTTTTCATGCCCGAACAGCTCGGCCTCAATCAGAGTTTCAGGGATTGCTCCACACGCAACAGCGACAAAGGGACGATTGGAGCGAGCTCCCAGGTTGTGGATGGCTCGGGCTACCAGTTCTTTACCCGTACCACTTTCTCCGGTCACAAGGACGGATGCATTGATATTCGCTACAGAACGTACCAGTCGATAAATATGCTGCATTTGGGGACTGGCCCCGATCATCCGATCGCAATCGCTTGCGCTCTCCCGTAACGGCTGTATGACGTCGAGTTGCTGCTTGAGCGAAAAGTTCTCGTGCGCCCGGCGCAGCATAATCCTTAGATCGCGAATGGAGGGTGGTCTATGGCAGTAGCCGTAGGCGCCTTGCCGAACAAGTTCGGCGGCGGTCAACCGAAGTCGATCATCAGCCATGATCACGCAGGAAACCTGTGTTGTGATCATGCGCCGGGCGCATTCAATACTCTCCTGCAAGGAATCATGATCTGAGTTCAGATCCAGAATCATGACATTGCAGTTTTCGGTAGAGAGCAGGCGGTTGATTCCGGTCTCATCGGAGACCAGGAAAAACTGGAATTCACTGCCCAGTGCAGAAGAAAGAAGGGGTTGCAGCATGCTGTCCTGTGAATAGAGACCAACCCGGATCATGTGAAAACCCACCCTTCGTTACTCTTACCTATCGGCAATCCCATCGGAATTCATTACTAAGTGGGGTAAACGCTTGAATACACACGTTCTACAGGTAGTGTTTCCTGTTCCGGCACTTTCGGGAGGGTTGCCTCCGTGCCTTGCACGTTGCGGCATTTAGCCGCTCTCCATGGCTACATTGGAAAGGTGTATATACCCTGCTTCACCGCGAGATGCTGATAGTAAACATCCGTGCACACCATCCTAGGCGGCACACCCCTAACTCGCTGAATTCATGGAATTCTAGCTTTCAGTGAGTTGGCCCAAGGATTGCATTTACCAGGATGTTCGCGGAATTAGGAAGGTAAGGAGTTTCGAGATGCAGTCGATCTTATGGTCGCAAGTCCTCATCGTCACTGCTGCGACGGGTATATCTTTGCCAATCCTGGCGCATCCTCGCGACCGCTCCACCCTGACATGGTTGGCACTCCCGTTTCTGCTCGCGGGGATCGCAGCTTATTCTTGCTCTCTTATACATATTTCTTGAATCGCTGGAAGAAGGAGGATGGGTATGCATTCGATCGCCTGGTGGCCAACTCTCATTGTTCTCGTTTTAGCGGTCTTCACGGATCTGCGCAGCCGCCGTATCCCGAATTGGCTGGTGCTCCCATTTATGTTCGCGGGGGTTGCCGTCTCCGGTTGGCTCCATGGCTGGCATGGGATCGGCCAAAGTCTTGGCGGTCTGGGACTTGGCACCCTGCTTTTTGGAATTCTCTTCTTGATGGGAGGCATGGGCATGGGTGACGTGAAACTATGCGCAGCAATAGGTGCCTGGATCGGCCCTGCGCAATTGCTCCTTGCGCTGGTTATCACCGGTCTTGCAGGGGGTTTGATGGCTCTGTGCTGGGCCCTGTACGGTGGATTTCTCGGAGATCTATTCAGCGGGTCGGGCGAGCTCGTTTTCGGTTTGAAGCAGCGCGGAATGCGTCCTCATCCGGAGTTGGTTCTGGCCAATCCACTAACGCGCAAAATGCCATACGCTCCGGCCATCGCGATCGGAACACTGCTTTCCTTCTTTTCTCATTGACGACAAGAACACACGCTCTGCCCGGTTCACAAGCTATCTATCTGTTTGAGGTTATCCAAAGACAATGTTGCAAACAGCAAGGGGTATCGATTCCGCGATGACCAGCTTTCAGAATACCGACGCGATTGGGGTGAATGCCTTGTCCATTGCGCTGATTGGCCCGGAGGAGCAGCGGCGCAAGGCGGTAGCGACTGCCCTTGCCGGATCGCTGTCTGGCATGACCCGGGAGTTTTCTTCCTATCCCGAACTCGATGAAGTGCCAAGGTTGATTGAGCAGAATTACGACGCCATCATCGTCGACCTGGACGCTAATCCGGAATACGCTCTCGATCTGGTGGAGAGCATCTGCGGCAAGAGCTCTGCAACGGTGATGGTCTATTCGGCGCAGGGCGATCCTGAATTAATGATCCGTTGCATGCGGGCGGGCGCTCGGGAATTTCTAACTCAGCCCTTCTCCTCTGGAGCCATAGACGAAGCTCTGGTTCGGGCCTCGGCCCGTCGTCCAGCAGTTCACGCCACTAAAAAGACGGGTGGCAAGCTGTTTGTATTTCTTGGCGCTAAAGGCGGCTCCGGGGTCACGACCCTCGCCTGCAATTTTGCGATATTGCTTGCCCGGGAATCCGGCCATAAGACCCTGTTGATCGATCTCGATCTGCCACTTGGTGACATTGCGCTTGGTCTCGGGATCACCGCCCCATACTCGACAGGCGATGCTCTTCAGAATTTTAGCCGACTGGATTCGACTTTTCTCTCCAAGCTGGTCGTCAAATATAGCTCCGGGCTATCTGTGCTCACAGCTCCAGGGAAATTCACCAATGTCCAGGCTTCTAAGGACGCCGTTGATAAACTGCTGGCCGTCGCGCGGCAGGACTTCGACTACGTGGTGGTCGATTCGGGATCAAGACTCGATTTAACCGGTACGTCGCTCTTCGAAGAAGATGCCATGTTCTACCTGGTCACTCAGGTGGGTATTCCAGAACTGCGTAACTCAAATCGCCTGATTTCAGAATTCTTCACGACAGATCCTACCAAACTCGAGATCGTGGTCAACCGATATTCATCTTCCTCGCTGGGCGTTGATGAAGGACAGATTACGAAGGCGCTCACCAGACCGGTGCAGTGGAGAATTCCCGAAGATTGCGCGACTGCCCAGCGGACGCAGAATACAGCCACCCCGCTTGCGCTGAATGACTCGCCCATCTCACGGGTGATCTTACAGATGGCCAGAACGGCATGCGGTCTGCCCGCACATTCTGAAAAAAAGAAGCGGTTTGGATTATTTTAGTTGAGAGTATTTATGGATGGTGTAGCAGTGGAAGTGCTGAATCTGGAGAAATACAAATCCGAAGTACATCGGACCCTGATCTCGAAGCTGGATTTGGAGAAATTGTCGCGCGTCGACTCCAGCCAGGCACGCCAGGTTGTGGCTGGCATCGTTAGCGAGATTATCAGCAAGCAGGGAGTGCCGCTGAGTTTTGACGAGCAGGAAAAGATTCAGGCCGACTTGCTCGACGAAGTCTTTGGCCTTGGTCCGCTGGAGCCATTGCTCAGGGACCCGACAATTTCAGACATTCTAGTAAATGCCAAAGATAAAGTTTTTGTTGAGCGTGCTGGGAGGCTACAGAAGATCGATATAGAATTTCGCGATGATCGTCACCTGATGCAGATCATCGACCGCATCGTGTCGCGCGTCGGCCGCAGAGTCGATGAGTCCTCGCCGATGGTCGATGCTCGCCTGCCCGACGGTTCACGTGTCAATGCCATCATTCCACCGCTGGCGCTTGATGGTCCTTCCTTGTCCATCCGTCGCTTTGGGACAGGCCCTGTAGCGGGCAACCAACTGGTAGAACTGAAGAGCATTACAGCGGAAATGCTGGAAGTGCTGTCAGCCGCGGCGCGCGCCCGGCTCAGCATCTTGATTTCCGGTGGCACCGGCTCCGGCAAAACTACGTTACTGAACATCCTGTCACGGAATATTCCGCAAAGTGAACGTGTCATCACCATTGAAGACGCGGCCGAACTGCAGCTCGCGCAGGAAAATATCGTGCGCCTCGAAACCCGGCCGCCCAACGTCGAAGGGCAAGGGGCGATTCGCCAGCGTCAACTGCTGATCAACTGCCTCCGCATGCGCCCAGATCGCATCATTTTAGGTGAGGTGCGTGGAGAAGAAGCGTTCGACATGCTTCAGGCCATGAATACCGGTCACGAAGGTTCGATGGCTACGATTCACGCAAACACACCGCGCGACGCCCTGACGAGACTCGAATCCATGGTCGCGATGAGCGGTTTGAACCTGGGGGAAAAGGCAGTTCGTCAGCAGATCTCCTCAGCCATCAGCTTAGTGGTCCAGGTCTCCCGCATGAGCGACGGCAGCCGCAAGGTTGTGAGCATCACCGAGATCACCGGCATGGAAGAAAACATCATCAGCATGCAGGAGATCTTCACGTTTACCAAGAAGGGGATCGGACCCGATGGCAAGGTAGTTGGCTTATTCGCGCCGAGCCGCATCCGTCCCAGGTTCCTCGAACGCATCCAACTCGCGGGTATCTCCCTCCCGCAGAGCGTGTTCGAAACCTCGTTGGAAGTCAATTGAGCAGGTAGAGGACTAGTAGAAATGGTATTGCTCATAGTGGTGGTGTTCGTCGGAGTGTTCACCGTTGTAGCCTTACTGATTGTCGCGAGCGGATCTGCGGCCGCTGAGCAGAACAAGCAAGTGCTCGCCACACTCGATTCGGCTCTGGCTTCCGACATCCCGAAATCGAGCTCTCCGATTGTCGATTTCCGCAAGAGCGAACTGCTCAGTGCCATCCCCTGGATTAATCGCAGACTTTTGAAGAGCGATCTGGTACCGAACCTGCAGAGATTACTGAATCAGGCCAATCTCAAATGGACCGTGGGTGTGTTGCTTCTCATGTGTGCCGCCTTCTTTGCGCTCCCGGCATATCTGATCGACCTGAAAACCGGGTCCCTCCTCGGTGGTTTGCTGGGCGGGTTAGTCCTGGGATTTTTGCCCTATGGATATGTGCGCTACCAGCGCAGTAGACGCTTCGGTAAGTTTGAGGAGGGGTTGCCGGATGCTCTTGAGTTGATGGTGAGCGCCCTCCGGGTCGGACACAGTTTCAGCGCCGCATTAGGGTTGGTGACTCGCGAGTGCGCCGACCCCATCGGTTCCGAATTCCGCATTTGCTTCGACGAGCAGAACTTCGGCCTTGAACTGCGTACAGCCCTGGAAAACATGATCGCAAGGGTTCCACTACAGGATCTGAGAATCGTCGTGACGGCGATTCTGATTCAAAGGGAGAGCGGGGGAAACCTTGCGGAGGTTCTCGAAAAGACTGCTTATGTGACCCGACAGCGATTCCGCCTGAAGCGGCAGGTCATGGTCCACACCGCTCAAGGACGCCTCACAGGGTGGATCCTCACGTTTCTCCCCGTGGCGCTCGGAATNNATCAAGCTTCTATGTGGAGCTGGGTGCATGTTGGTAGTTGGCACTTTAATCATTCAAAAGATCGTTCACATGGAAGTTTGAAGGAAACCTATGAAATTTGCGATCTTTGCATTTTGTGTCATATTTCTGTTGATCGCGAGCGGTGGACTACTCATGTTCTATCGCGAAGCTATGCGCAAGCGAATCTCCGCTGTGGTCACGCAGCGCGCGAAACGGGGAAGCCTGTCCAATAGACTGCAAAAGACTGGTTCTTCGCTGGGCGTCATGGTGGAGCAATTCGAGCGTGTCATACCGAAGACCCAGGCAGAAGTCTCCGTGGCGCAACAGCGTCTTATCCGTGCTGGCTATCGCAAGGACTCTGCGGTCAAGCTCTTCTACGGCATGAAGGTATTAGTCCCGCTTGTTCTCTGTGCAGTAGCTCTCGGCAGTGGACTCGCGAGCGAAAGCCCTTTCGTGATCTATGCCACAGCTCTGGGCGTCGGATATCTGGCGCCAGATTTTTGGATGGGGAGGAAGATTGCCACCCGGCAAAAACGTATTCGGCTCGGGTTGCCAGATATGCTCGATCTGCTAATTATTTGCATTGAGGCCGGACTAGGCCTGGATCAGGCGACGGCGCGTGCGGCCAAGGAATTGCGCGGTGCCCAGCCAGCTATCGGCGATGAATTGGGTATCGTCGTGCTGGAGCAAAGCGCTGGGCGCCCTCGTTCCGATGCCTGGAGACACTTGGCGGAACGCACCGACGTGGATACTGTGCGCACTCTCGTTTCCATGGTGGTGCAATCGGAAAAGTTTGGAACGAGCATCGCCAAGATTTTACGAACTCATTCTGAGACGCTCAGAGCCCAGCGCGTTCAGTCAGTGGAGGAACAGGCGGCGAAGACCACCATAAAATTGATCTTCCCACTTGTATTGTTTATCTTCCCCTGCCTTTTCCTTGTAACACTGGGTCCTGCATTCATACTCATGTCTGAGTCGTTCAAAAGTTTTATCACACATTGAAAGAAAGGAGATTTCACATGGCAAATGGCTTGATTATCCGAATTATCGCCGGCGTTCTGTTCGTCGTCGTACTGGGAATTATGATTCAGCGTCGTCGCACGCGCCTGAAATAGCTGCGTGTTATGCCAAGGTTGGTGGGCCAGGAGACTGCCCGAGCATCGCTTGCCAACCCATGGTTTTACTGGCCGAGACACCCGCCGTTTTGACGGCGGGTGTCTCCCCCATCCTACTTAATACCGCAGGCAGATGAAGTGTAGTCTGGCCGGACTCACTGGTTGGTACAGTTGCTTCCTCCGTTCCAGACGAAGCGATGTTAGTTCGTCGCCGTCGGGTCTCAGAGACAGAAATTATATGGATCGAACAGACTTAAAACTTTGATCGGAGAGTAGAACCTTACGATAAAGCTCAGTCGTAGGGTACTTGCCCAGGGGCAGGAGACGAATGGAAAAACAAAAATACTGTGTGTATAACCAGACATGCGAATGCTTTCTTAGTTTGGGAGTTACCCTTCCCGATAGCTCTCTCACGCGCATCAAGGGGATTTTTGGAAATCGGAAAACCAAGTTCGATGAGAACTACTGGACGGTTCGTCACAAGAGCAATCATGCATTCGTGGCGTTTTCTTCTCACGATCTGATCTATCTGGATAGAGATCATCGAGTTATCCACGTCGTCGAATCTTTTCCAAGATTTCGTGTCGTTCGATGGAGGCCGGATGCAGCGAGTGTGCTGTCACTGCCGGTCCACACAATCTATTCGTCGCAGACGCAGCCCGGCAATCAGTTGGTGATCTGTGTAGCCGAGGAGATGGAGTTCCGGCTGAGGAGCACCCCAAATCCTGTGCAGCCAGATGAAATGAGCGGCTTTGTGCCAGAGCCAGAGATAGAGAGCACGCATTCACTAACACACTGGTTTTCCAAACGGTTGTCCCTGGATCGCCGGAGGGCCATACGGCAGGAGTGGCCCCGTCTGGTTGCCTATGACTGGACCGGTGCCGTTCTCGTGGTGAACGGCATCAGGGACATCAGTTCGACCGGATTATATCTGCTGACTGATAAATTCTGGCCCTTGGGAACGATGGTCATGCTGACACTGCAAAGGACGGACGAGGTGGATGAAAACTCTGAACGCTCAATCACCGTGCAGTTGAGAGTGACCCGCTGGGAGACAGATGGAATCGGCCTGGTGTTTGTCCAGCCGGAGACTCAGGGATCCACGCTGATGGGAATCCTTGGCCATACCAAGGTAGACAAGAATCTTTGGATAGACTCTTACCGCGGCTCCAGCCGAACATGGCTGAGGAGAACCTAAGTAAGTCCTGCTATTGTCCTGAACCGTTTAGTTGAAGAAGTCCATCGTGGAGTTTTAAAATGCTTAGGAGTGCGCATTGGGAGAATTAAGGGTATGAAAATGCTACATGACGAGAGCGGTCAAACCTTAATACTCGCAGCTTTGTCCATGGCCTTATTGCTCGGATTTGTGGCGCTCGCAGTGGACGTTGGTTTACTGTTCCATGCAAGAAGGGTGATGCAGACGGCGGCCGACAGCGGAGCCATCGCTGGTGCGGAAGAAGTCAATTATGGAGATGTAACGGCGGCAGCTCAGGCAGACGCGGCACGCAACGGGGTGACGAACGGGACAAAAGGAGCTACGGTCACAGTCAATCGCCCGCCGCTGTCCGGCCCGCACGCGGGAAGCTCAAGTTATGTTGAAGTAATTGTCTCCCAGAGCCAGTCGACGTATTTCATGAACGTATTCGGCAGGAGCGCAGTGACGGTGAGCGCCAGAGCCGTCGGGACTATGTATCCTAATCAAAATTGCGTCTATGCGTTGAATCCCTCGGGTACGGATGTTACGGTAAGCGGCGGAGCCGTCGTGCAGATACCGGGATGCGGGCTTATTGACGATTCCAGCAGCAGCACGGCATTGACGGTCAGCGGGACTGGATCCACACTTAGCGCAAGCACCATCGGCATAGTTGGCGGCTATTCAGGCTCTGGTCAAATGACACCCACCCCAGTCACCGGAATTGCCACTGTGAGCGACCCATTGGCATTTATGCAGCCGCCATCTTTCAGCACATCATCGTGCCTGGCCGACCCCAATCTAAGTGGTGCTGGTAAAACATTCACGCTGGGGTCGAGTGGCACCACGGTATGTTACAACGGTCTTACCATCGGCGGTGGAGCTTCGGTTACATTCAACTCCGGTGTTTACATAATCAATGGAGCCTTCTCCATCTCAGGCGGCTCGACTGCTACAGGAGCAGGCGTCACCTTCTACCTACCCAGCGGTGCCTCTGTGTCTATTAGCGGCGGAGGAACGCTTAACCTTACGGCCCCTACCAGCGGAACTTACGACGGATTCCTGTTTTATGAGGATCGAAGTAACACGAACGCGGCAACGATTGCAGGCGGTGCCGGCTCAACTCTCCAAGGGATTCTCTACTTTCCAAAAGCAGGTCTGACGCTAACTGGTGGCAGCAGTTCTCAAGTCTATGCATCCGTCATTGCCGGTTCACTTACGTTTACAGGTGGCAGTACCTTAAACAATTACGCCATTGTCAACCCATCGACTCCACTTACATCTGCAAGACTGGTGGAATGAAATATGAAACACGCGACGCCAAAAAATTCACACGATTGCAGAGATCAGCGGGCTGGCAGGTCTGTGCGCCACACATTCATCCACAATGAGGGCGGACAAGCCTTGGTAGAACTCGCTCTCGTCATGCCAATATTTGTCTTGCTGCTGATAGGAGCAGCCGAGTTCGCGCGTCTGGCGTATGCTTCCATAGAAGTTTCCAATGCCGCGCGCGCTGGAATTCAGTATGGAGCGCAGAACCGTATCACGGCAATGGATATAAGCGGTATGGCGCAGGCAGCTGCCAATGATGGGTCAAATATTACTTCACTGCAGGCGACCGCAAGCAATTTCTGCGTTTGCTCTAACGGAACGTCTATCACTTGTGCCAATGCGGCCGCAAACTGTACCGCCCGTATTCTCGAATATGTTCAAGTGAATACTTCCGCTGTTGTGAACCCTCTGTTTTATTGCCCAGGACTCCCAAAAACCTTCACCCTGCAGGGTCAGGCAACGATGAGGGTGGAACAGTAGTGGCCCATGGGAATGCATCTCGGCGGGAGGTTGATCAGGCAGTGAAACAATACGTGCATCCAAAATCAGATTCGCCTCCTCATGAGTGCGGATACGTCGCGCAGAATAATCCAAAGCGGCATCGCGCTTCTAGCGAAGATGGGGCGACGGTAGTGGAGACCGCACTGTCTGCCACTATTCTGTTTACCTTGGTTATCGGCATTATAGAAATCAGCTTGGCTCTTTATGCCTATCACTTTACTTCCGAAGCCGCGCGAGAGGGAACTCGCTATGCTATCGTTCGAGGGTCATCCTGCAACAGTTCCAACTCTGCGTGCCCGGCCCCGGCCTTGGCCCCGGATGTTCAGAATTATGTTCGGGGGTTGGGCTATCCCGGTATCAATCCCTCGGCCATAACAGTGACTACGACATGGCCCGTTACGGGGACAAGTTGTACCCCGTCGTCTACGCCTTGCAACAATCCAGGAAATCTGGTTGAGGTAACGGTGCAATATCTATTTCCGTTGTCAATCCCATTTGTGCCCTCCAGCAAGCTGAATATGACAAGCACGTCTGAGATGGTGATTTCTCAATAAAAGCTGGGCTTTGCATTTCAGCTCAAACGGGATAATCAGTAGCAGCCCGTTTCGATTTTCATTCAACTTGGCGGAGCTTGACTTGTTGAAGTTGAAACGCGTTCAGTCCTATTCTTTGCCTGCGGCATTGAAGCGGCACGAGTCTGAACCTGTCTATGCGGTTACACCGGAACTCCGGCTGGTATACGCAAGTTGACACCTGCCTGGCACGTTGACCTCTAAGTCCATGATTTAACAGTGATATGAATCCTCGACCCTTTGGCTTGGTAATTGCCATCAAAGGGTGAAGAGCGAAACTGTCCTCATAGCCCCTTCCACAGGATTCTGAATGAATAAAAGAGTCATGACCATCCTTCTCTGTGCTTTCGTCGTTGCCGCCGGCTGCGCCTATCTCGTCTTTCGTGTGGTGGGCAATCGCATAGGAATGACACACCAGCAAAGTACCACTCGCGTGATTGCGGCTGCTGAGGATATCAAGCTAGGAACCATTCTCACCGCTGGTAATCTGACGACGATCGAGATCGCAGGATCGATTCCCAAGGGTGCCCTTCTGAAGGCTGAGGATGCCATAGGCCGTGGCGTGATCTCCGACCTCTATCAAGGCGAACCCATCGTGGACAACCGTCTGGCACCTGTCGGCTCCGGTGGTGGGTTGGCAGCCACCATTCGTCAGGGGATGAGAGCCTGTGCCGTCAAGGTCGATGAGGTCGTGGGCGTGGCTGGATTCGTTACTCCGGGAATGCGCGTGGATGTCTTGATTTCGGGTAACCCTCCCGGCCTACCGAACTCGAGTGAGGGGACTGAAGTGAAGACACTCCTTCAGAACATCGAGGTGCTCTCCGCAGGCACGGATTTTCAAAAGGACGCGGGAGGCAAGCCGCAGCAGGTCCAGGTAGTCAATCTGCTGGTATCGCCGGAGCAGGCCGAGGTTCTCAGTCTGGCAAGCAGCCAGGCGCATATCCAGCTCGTGCTGCGCAATCCGCTGGATACACAGATTGTTCAGATTCCTGGAACCGCCATGTCTACGCTCTTTGCGGATAACAAAGAAGTCGCGCCACAACGGCATTCTGCCGCTGGCTCCAACGGTGCAATGCGAACCGCACCAAGGTTCAATTCGGTTGAAGTATTCAATGGATTGCAGCGAAGCGAACAACGATTTGCTGCTCCTGGGGGAAAATGATAAGAGCGAACGTTTCTAGGGTCGGCGTCTTTTACGGCGCGTTGTTATTTTGCATTTGTGCTGATTCGTCTGTGCCTGCTCAGACTTCCATACCCAACTCACAATCTGCCCGCTCCCACAGGCTGGATACGGTGAAGGAACTTTCCGTTGTAGTGGGTGAATCCATTGTGCTCGACTGTGCTTTACCCGTGCGACGGGTGGCTGTCGGCATCGGCGATTTCGCCGTGGCCACGGCCATGAGCCCCTCCGAGATACTGGTGAGCGGCAAGGCGCCCGGTGAAACCAGTCTGATTATTTGGGAGCAGGGTGGCGGCCGGGAGTTTGTTACGGTCACGGTTCGTTCCAGCCTCTACATAGAAAAGGACCACCTGGAGGCGATACGTCGCGAACTCATACAGGATCTCCCCGGCCAAACGCTTAATATCAGCTCCGAGAACGGCGCTATTTTTCTCCGCGGCACGGTCAAGGATCTCAACAACTCGGATCGGGCCATGCAGATCGTCTCTGCCTTAGTCGCAAGTAAGGTCGTCAATTTACTGGATGTCGAAGTTCCTGTCGCCGAGCCACAGATTCTCCTCAAGGTCATCTTTGCCAGCGTCGACCGTAACCGGAGCAATCAGCTCGGCATAAACATGTTCAGTACCGGTATGGGAAATACTGTGGGTGGGGTTTCAACAGGACAGTTCTCGCCGCCATCGATTAGCCTCCCCAGTTCGGGGACGCCTGCTACGGCGGCTTTGTCGGCTGGGCTGAACATCCTTGCGTTCTTTCCGGGCCATAATCTGGGCGCAACGATTCAAGCCTTGGAGACGAAAGGCCTGGTGCAGGTTCTCGCTGAGCCCAACATCCTCGCACAGAACGGCAAAGAAGGCAGCTTTCTCGCTGGCGGAGAATATCCGTATCCAGTCGTTCAGGGGTCGGGGGGCACAGGCACGTCCGTTACGATTGAATTCAAAGAGTACGGAATTCGCCTGAATTTCATTCCCACCATTACTCCCCGCGGAACGATCCGCCTCCAGGTTGCCCCCGAAGTAAGTTCGCTGGACTTCGCGAATGCCGTGCAGGTCTCGGGATTTAATGTACCCGCCATTGATGTCCGGAAAGTGAAAACTGAGGTCGAACTGGCTGATGGCGAAAGTTTTGCCATCGGTGGTCTGCTTGACAATCGGGACACCGAGACTTTCGAGAAGATACCTTTTCTGGGAGACATCCCAATTCTTGGCAAGTTCTTCCAGTCAATCTCGAAGAATAAGACAAATACTGAGCTCATCGTGATTGTGACGCCGGAAATCGTAGAACCCATGCCTGTAGGCGCACCCGTGCCTCATTTGACCCATCCGGAAAAGTTTCTGCCGCCGAACTCCGACATCCCCATGCATACTCCGGACACGAAACCGGCTGGCACGACTCCAGCCCACGCACCGGCAACGATGCCCGTGGAGCAATTGATGAAGAGCATGCGACCGGAGAAGCCGCTGGCGATCGATAACTCGTCTTCGGGTTCTTTTGGCGCCAATGGTGGAGGGTCGTCCGCTCCAGCCGCACCCCAGTAGATATCTGGTTAGACGCAAGCTGCCGTTCGCATAGATCGCGACGCTGGGTAGTTAAACGAACTGGCTGCTGAAAGGACGTATGCCCACCCGATGAATCTACCGCGCCGGATATTCTCAGACCTGCTGGGCCGCCTCACTCAACACCGCAGGCCAACACCTGACACTCGCGTACGGGTCTCGAACGTCACTCGCCAGACCCTGCTCGCCAGCAACGTGGTAGTCGCCAACAAAGGCGCAACGCGTAGAAGGGGTCTGCTGGGGCGCGAGCGGCTTTCTCCTGGCGAAGGTCTGTGGATAGTCCCCTGTGAAGCCGTACACACCTTCGGCATGCAATTCCCGATCGATCTCGTCTATCTGGACCGCAGCCACCGAATCATAAAAGTCCGCAACGATGTGCCTCCACGGAGGCTGTCGGTATGTCTCTCCGCGCACTCTGTGATCGAACTTGCCTCGGGTACGATACGCGACACGCAGACAAGACCCGGAGACAGTCTTAGTCTTGAGTTCTTCACATAAGTGCTACCTATAATTTTGAGGGTGGGTCAATAGAGCAATGGGTAGCGTTAATGCCATTTGTGGCAGACGTGTTGCGCGATGACTCCTGCTCTTTCGCTGGACATGTATACGACAGGTATGCCTCTCTAGCCAGCCCTGTATACGATCGTTCACACCGTCATGCACCGTGCTACTCGTAACCTGCTGATTCATCGTAAAATCAAGCGATTTTTGAAGTGGTTCGCAACGTGCTAGATACAGGGTGACCCAGTGATTCTCTGGGAATCTAACTTACGCTGGAGAAAACACAATGATAAACACTTTGCAGGGACTGTATCTTAAGTTTCAGAACCTATTGTCGCAGGAAGAAGGCCAGGATCTGGTCGAGTATGCTCTGGTCGTTGCTCTGAT
>DHWW01000327.1:0-172 GCA_002413385.1 Granulicella sp. UBA5172 | reverse complement strand
TTACTTTCGGGGAGAGATACGCGCGGGATAATCTGCCAGTGCGTACTCTCTCCGACAAACCATTCGATATCCAACTTATCTCAAAAGGAGATTGCACAATGCGATTTAATCTATGGACGCTCTCTCGCAGAATACAAAGCCTCTTGTCGCGGGAAGAAGGCCAGGATCTGGT
>DHWW01000254.1:25517-37217 GCA_002413385.1 Granulicella sp. UBA5172 | reverse complement strand
TTGATTTATGAGTCTTTTGTAATTTTGGTTGACAGATCTACATCATTGGTACTACTTTTATTCTCGGTTTTGATTCTCACAGTTGGCGCATTGTGCGCCCAGAAAAAATGAGGGACTATGTATAGAAGTGTCATTCAAGCCCTGCGGCCTTGCCTTGTTCTGCTGCTTTCGGCGACGCTTGTCTCTGCAGCGCGGGCGCAGGTCGAGCAGGGTCGCTTCGTCGGTCAAATCACGGATCCGCAGGGTGCAGTCATTGCCGGGGCAAACGTGAGGTTGACCAACGAGGGAACGAACATCGTCCAGAAAGCCGTCACCAACAGCACCGGCCAATATGTCATCACGCCGGTTCCTGCCGGACAGTACACCCTCAGCGTTACCGCGCCCGGCTTTGCGACGACAACGACCTCAAGCACCGAGGTACAGGTCGGCCAGATCGTTCGCGAGGATCTCAAGCTCAAGATTGGTACGTCCTCTCAGTCGGTCGAGGTCACCACCACAGCGCCACTGCTCACGACCGACTCTGCGACCGTCGGTATGGTCATCACCCACGAGCAGCTGACCGGCCTGCCGCTCAACGGACGTGGCTTCTACCAATTGGCAGAGCTGACTCCCGGCGCTTCGCTGCAGGCGGCCACCGGAAACTCGCTCGCTATCCGTCCGGAGATCGTCGACGGTAACGTCATCAGCGGCATTCGCGGTTCGGCCACCTCCTTTCTGCTCGACGGCGTCGACGTCACTGAGCAGCATCAGGGTGGAACGTTCATTCAGGCCTCCATCGACGCTCTGCAGGAGTTCTCCGTGCAGCAGAGCCCTTACTCAGCCGAGTACAACCGGGGCGGCGCCTTCTTCAACGCCACCACCAAGAGCGGAACCAATCGCTTCCACGGCGGCGTCTTCGAGTTCATTCGCAACGACAAGCTCGACGCTCGCAACTACTTCGCCCGAACCCGCCAGATCCTCAAGCGAAACCAGTTTGGTGGTGATGTCGGCGGCCCGGTAACCATTCCGCATATCTACAGCGGAAGGGACCGGACCTTCTTCTTTCTGGACTACGAAGGCCAGCGCCTGCGCCAGGGTCAGATCTTCAACGACATTGTTCCGAGCATCGATCAGCGCGGCGGAAACTTCGGCACCCTCACCATCAAGGACCCCCTGACCGGCCTGCCCTTCGCGAACAACACGATCCCCACCGACCGACTCTCGCAACCGGCGCTGGCCATCCAGCAGTACATCCCGCTGCCCAATACCGCGACCGGCACCGCCAGCTTCGCTCCCTCGCAGGCCGTTGACTGGGATCAGTTCACCGTGCGCGTCGACGGCCAGATCAACAAGTCCAACCGCCTCTTCGCCCGCTGGATCTATATCACCAACCGCGAGGTGGACCCCAACGCTGCTCCCGCCCTCGGCACCGCGAACCTCACCTCGATCGGGCAGGACGTTGCAGCCGGCCTGATCACCAATATCGGAACCAACATGGTGAATGAAGTGCGCGCCCACTATCTTCCCAGCCACGTTCGGTTGTCGGCATTCCTACAGGGCCCGGACTGGAACGCGAAGTTTGGCGTAACCGGCCTCTCCGCGGAGCTTCGCCCGGGCGTTGGCGGATCCTTCCCCGACTACTCGTTCAGCGGCTACAGCCCCATCCAGGGTGCAGCCTTCGACCAACGTCCCAAGTCGCAGGACCGCAAGGCCATCGAAGGAACGGAGGACTTCACGATGCTGGAAGGAAGGCACTCCATCAAGTTCGGGACGCTGATTCGCTACTACCAGTGGCTCGGTTATGACAGCCAGCAATTCGCCGGCGTCTTCAATTTCAATGGCGGTGAAACCGGTAACGGGTATGCGGACTTCCTGCTGGGATACCCGTACTCCATCCAGCGAGCCTATCCCGCGGAGAACTTCGGCGGCGAGGGAACGTACTATCAGTTTTTCGTGCAGGACGACATCCGGGCGAGCGCCAAGCTCACTATCAACGTCGGCCTGCGCTACGAATATTCGCCCTGGCTGAATGGTTACAAGGGTCAGATCGGCACCTTCGATCCGTCCCTCGCGCAGCCGATCATTGTGGGAGGAACGGGAACCGTACCGGATCTAAGCGCCCAGATCGCAGCCCCGGTTGCCTACCAGTACTTCGGCCAGTACATTCAGACGGCTGCCACGGCCAAGCTTCCGCAGAACCTCACCTACACGGACAAGCACCAGTGGGCACCGCGAGTCGGCTTTGCTTATGCCGCAACACCGAGGACCGTGTTGCGAGGAGGCTTCGGCATATTCTACGAGCCAGAGGGAACTGCCGGCCGCGTCAATCTGAACACGCTGCCCTTCCGCTTGAACGAGATCGTCTTCCAGCCCCAGGGTACGCCCACGCGCACGCTCGCCAACTTCTTCCTGGGAACGCAGCTAGGCTCCGCGCAAGCCAACCCCTCGCTCGTTCCCACAAAGCTTCACCTCAACGTCGGCTATAACGAACACTACAGCTTCGGCGTCCAGCAAGAGCTCACCGCGCACGATCTTGTCGACATCGAATACGTTGGCAACCACGGTGTGGATTTGAATAGCAGCAATGACTTTAACGATCCCACCCCTGGGCCTGGAGCGGTGCAGGCGCGCAGACCCTATCAGCCCTGGAGCACCATCACGTTCAACACCCAGGATCTTTCCACCAACTACAATTCGCTGCAGGTCAAACTGGAGCATCGCGAGAGTCACGGTCTGCAGGCGCTCGTGGCTTACACCTACTCGAAGTTCATGCAGTTCAACCAGTCGCCGGCGCTGGGCGGCAACGCGGGCTACGAGTACGCGCTTTCTCCCTACGACGTACCGCAGAACCTCGCCATCAGTGGCAGCTACAAGTTGCCCATCGGGAAGGCTCATACCTCCGGGATGGACATGAATAAGCTGATCGACGGGATCGCGCAGGGCTGGCAGCTTCAGAGCGTCATCGTGCTCCGCAGTGGCGTCCCCTACACCCCCACCATCTCCATCGATCGCGCCAACACCGGTGTTGGCGGCCAGCGACCGAACCTCAACCCCAACGGATGCAATCCCAGCTTCCAGCGTTCGCTGGCGCACTGGTTTGACAGCTCCTGCTATGTACTGCCCGCTCAATATACCTATGGCACGGTACAGGCCAACACCTTACGTTCCGACATGCATCGCCAGTATGATGCGTCCATCTTCAAGAACTTCACCATGCCGCGCAGCACGCTTCTCCAGTTCCGCGCTGAGTTCTTCAACATCTCGAATACCACCAGCTTCAGCGCACCGGGCGCAAGCATCACGAGTTCGGGATCAACCGCCCCAGTCAACACCTCAACCTATGGTCAAATCACCAGCACCTCGGTTCCTTCGCGTGACATCCAATTCGCACTCAAGTACGACTTCTGATCAAAGGGGAGACACAATGTTTGAGCCTTCACGCAGGCTGGGTCGAGTGGCCGCAGCATGCGCCGTCACTTTCACGATGCTGGCCGGTGCCGCATTGCTCGCGCAGGGGACAGTTCCTCCACCCCTGCCGTCCTCCACTGCGCCGCCGGCCACCATCCAGGTCGACCTCAGCCAATCCGTCGGCCCGTACAAACCGATCTATCGCTGGATCGGCTACGACGAGGCCAACTACACCACGATGACGCACGGCCGTGAGTTGCTCAAGCAGTTGCACGACCTCAGCCCCGCGCCGGTCTACATCCGCGTGCACCATCTCCTCACCTCGGGCAACGGCCACGCCGAGCTGAAGTTCAGCTCAACCAACGTCTACAGTGAGGACGCCAACGGAAAGCCCGTTTACGACTTCACCATCCTCGATGGAATCTTCGACGCCTACAAGGCAGCCGGCGTGCGCCCTCTGGTCGAGCTCGGCTTCATGCCGAAGGATCTCGCCGCGGACCTGCCGAATCGTCACGAGCCGTACGAGGTTCACTACCCGCAATCCACCATCTCCGGCAAGTCAAACAATCCGCCCAAGGATTACAGGAAGTGGGAGGAGTTGGTCCGCGTGGTCACTGCGCATCTGGTGCAGCGCTACGGCAAAGAAGAAGTGCTCCAGTGGTACTTCGAAGTCTGGAATGAGCCCGACATCGACTACTGGCACTCCACCCCCGAAGACTATTGGAAGCTCTATGACTACGCCGTCGCAGGTGTGAAGGCGGGTTTGCCCGGCGCAAAAGTGGGAGGCCCTGCGAGCACCAGCCCCGGCTCCGCGAAGGCAAATCTCTTCCTCAAAAATTTCCTGGAGCACATCAACACAGGTAAGAGCGCGGCCACCGGCGGCCCGATTCCCATGGACTTCATCTCCTTCCACGCCAAGGGCCAGCCCAGGATCGAAGACGGTAAGGTCACCATGGGAATCAATCGTGAGTTGAACGATGCGGACAAGGGCTTCGCGCTGGTTGCCAGCTTCCCCAAGTTCAAGCATCTTCCCCTCATCATCAGCGAGGCCGATCCTGAAGGCTGCGCTGCCTGCTCCTCCAAGGTGAACCCGGCGAACAACTATCGCAACGGCCTGCTCTACCCGGCCTACACCGCGACGGCCCTCAAGGCGCTCTTCCAGTTGCAGGACCGCCACGCGGTGGATCTCATCTCCATGCTCAGCTGGTCGTTCGAGTTTGAGGACAAGGATTACTTCGAGGGCTTCCGCTCGCTTGCAACCAACGGCGTCGACAAGCCCGTCCTGAATGTCTTCCGGATGTTCGGCATGATGTCCGGCGAGCGCGTGAAGACCACAAGCAGTGCGGAAGTGCCGCTCGACACGCTGGTCAGCACGGGTGTCCGCGAGGCTCCCGACGTCGATGCTTTCGCCACGCACGCCAGCAAGGAGGCGGCCGTCCTCGTCTGGAACTATCACGACGTCAACGAAGACGCTCCTGCAACGCCGACGACGGTGACGATCCGCGGCATTCCCGGCGGCGTGCAGCGCGTGCTGCTGGAGCACTATCGCATCGACCAGACGCACAGCAACGCCTACACCGTCTGGCAGCGCATGGGATCGCCCCAGCACCCCACGCCGCAGCAGTATGCTGAACTCCAGGCAGCCGGGCAACTCCAGCTCCTCACCTCACCCGTGTGGCTGGACGTGAAGGATGGTCAGGTCATCGTCTCGACCACGTTGCCTCGGGAGAGCATCTCGCTTCTACATCTGACGTGGTAGCCCAAGGGCCCGAATGAATAGGTTTGGTTTCACATCCGGCAGTGTCTCCAGTGGCGGGTTCGACCGCCGCTGGTACGCTGTCGCGCTCGTTACTGCCGCCATCGCGATCAGCTACTTCGATCGCCAGACGCTGCCCGTTGCGATTGCAGCGATCCAGCGCAACATCCCTATCTCCAATCAGCAGTTCTCCTATCTGCAAACCGCGTTTCTCGTGTCCTACGCTGCGCTCTACATCATTGGAGGCCGTTTGCTGGATCGCCTCGGCACGCGCCGCGGCTTCCTGATCATCATGCTCTGGTGGTCGATCGCCTGCGCTCTTCACGGACTCGCCTCAGGCTTCGCCATGCTGCTCTGCGCGCGCTTTCTCCTGGGCATGGGAGAGGGCGGAGGCTTTCCCGCTGCCGTTCGCGTCGTAGCCGAGTGGGTTCCACCCGAGCAGCGCTCCACCGCCATGGGCTTCATCAATGCCGGCACCGCCGTCGGCTCCGTCCTTGCACCGCCGCTCATCGGCTTCATCCTTCTTCGCAGCGGCTGGCGCGCTGTTTTCTTCGCCTCCGGTGCCGTCGGCCTCGCGTGGGTTGTGTGGTGGGCGCTCTCCTATCGCGACAATATCTCCCCGCTCTCAGCCAACACCTTCGATGCTCGTCTAATCGCGCGGCAGCTCAGCATGCGCGAACTCCTCAGCATGCGCAACGTGAAGGTGATCGTCTTTGCGAAGTTCATGAGCGACTCCGCCTGGTATTTTCTGCTCTTCTGGCTGCCCAAGTATCTTTACGACGCCCGCCACTTCGACATCAAGCAGGTCAGTTACTACGCGTGGATTCCCTACGCAGCATCCGGTGTCGGCAGCTTCCTCGGCGGCTACTTCTCCAGCTACCTGCTGCGCCGCGGGAACTCGCTGGATAAATCCCGCAAGCTCGCCCTTGGAATCAGCGCCGCCTTCATGCCCGTCGTGATGCTGGTGCCGCTGGTTCCGGTGCAGCTCGCGATCCTGCTCTTCAGCATCGCTTTCTTCTGTCAGCAGTCCTGGTCAGGCCTCATCATGACGCTGCCGGCGGATATCTTTCCTCTTTCCGCGGTCGGTACCGTCTCCGGATACGTTGGTTTCGGAGGTGCTATCGGGGGCGCCATCTTCGGCATCGTTGCCGGCTATCTGCTCGGCCACGGCTTCGGCTACGGCACGCTGTTTGTGCTCGTTGGAACATTTCACCTCATCGGCTTTCTTGCCATCCTCCTGCTGGGCGGCAAGATTCAACCTCTGCGTAGCAACGATCTCCCAAGAATCGAGAGCCACATATGAAAATCACAGAGATTCGCACACGCGTCGTTCAATGGGAAGGCGAGACCGTGCCGCTCCCACCGCATTTCTGCACCAACCCGATGGACCTGGTCAGCTACCGTTCCGCGTCCATGGGAAACTTTGCCTTCCATGGCTGGGTGGTGGTCGAAATCTTTACCGACACCGGCCTCGTGGGCCTGGGAGATGCTGCGCTCTCGCCCGTCGTCACCAAGTCGCTTATCGACACCTATCTCAAACCCATCCTGCTTGGTGCCGACCCCTGGGACACCGAGTTTCTCTGGCAGCAGATGTACCGCCGCACCATGGCCTTCGGGCGCAAGGGCACCGCCATGGCGGCGATCTCCGCAGTCGACATCGCGTTGTGGGATCTGCTCGGCAAAGACGCCAAGCAGCCGGTGTATCGGCTCTTGGGCGGGCGCACCAAGGAGAAGATTCCCGTCTATGCCAGCCGTCTCTATGCCATGCCTATTCCCGAACTCCGCGCCGAAGCCCAGAAGTATAAGGATGAGGGCTACACGGCCATGAAGCTGCGCTTTGGCTGGGGCCCGCTCGATGGCCGCGAGGGCATGATGAAAAACATCGAGCTCGTCCGCAACGTGCGCGAGGTCATTGGCGAGGGCATTGATCTGATGACGGACGCCTACATGGGCTGGACCCTCGACTACGCCAAGCGCATGCTCCCGCTGCTCGAGCCCTTCGGCCTCCGCTGGCTTGAGGAGCCTGTCATCCCCGACGACACCCGTGGCTACAAGGAGCTCAAGAGCCACGGCCGCATCCCCATCGCCGGCGGCGAGCACGAGTTCACGATCTTCGGCTTTCGCGAGCTGCTCGAAAATAACGCGCTGGACTATATTCAGTTCGACACCAATCGCGTCGGCGGCATCAGCCAGGCACGCAAGATCTGCGCGCTCGCCGAGTCGTTTCAGGTGCCCGTAGTTCCTCACGCCGGCCAGATGCACAACTATCACGTCACCATGGCCAGCCTCAACGCCCCCATCGCGGAGTTCTTCCCCAAGGTCGACGTCGAGGTCGGCAACGAACTCTTCTGGTATATCTTCGACGGCGAGCCCGTCCCCAAGAACGGCTACATCGACCTCGACGACAATACTCCCGGCCTCGGCCTCACCGTCAACGAAGAATCCCTTAAGCGCTTTACCGTGATCGGATAAGGAAACCTATGCCCGTACATCTCGTTCAACTCTCCGACGGAAATAACCGTCGCGTCGCTCTGGTCGAAGAGCCGCACCTCCGCTGCCTCGAAGGAGTCTCGTCGGTCTACGAGCTGGCGCAGCAATGCCTGCAACACTCCACCTCCATCGCGGAGCAGGCCGGCTTGCTCGCCACCGGCGAAACCCTCTCCTATGAAGAGGTGTACGTGGGCCGTTCGCCGTGGCATCTGCTCGCCCCCATCGACGTACCCGATCAACCCTCGCGCCTACTCGTCTCCGGCACCGGTCTCACACACCTCGGCAGCGCGCGCGAGCGCCAGGCCATGCACTTGGCTGACAAAAAAGCCGAGCCCGCGAAGGAAGAAGCCCTCACCGACTCCATGCGCATGTTCCAGTGGGGCGTCGAGCACGGACGTCCGCCGGAAGGTCACGCCGGCGTTGCCCCGGAGTGGTTCTATAAGGGCGATGCCTCCTGCCTCCGCGCACCCTTCGAGCCGCTGGAGATTCCGTCGCACGCAGAAGACGGCGGCGAGGAAGCCGAGCTCGCGGGCGTCTACATCATCGCCGCTGATGGCACGCCCTTCCGCATCGGCATGGCCCAGGGCAACGAGTTCTCTGACCACCTTTTCGAAAAGCGCAACTACCTTAATCTCGCTGGCTCCAAGCTCCGCACCTGCAGCGTCGGCCCCGAGTTGGTCATCGGTGCGGAGTTCACCGAGGTCCCCGGCCACGTCCGGCTCGAGCGCGGCACGGCCACGCTATGGCAGAAGGCCATCGCCAGCGGCGAAGACAATATGGCGCACAGCCTCGCCAACCTCGAGCATCATCACTTCAAGTTCGCCGGCCACCGCCAGCCCGGCAGCATCCACGTCCACTTCTACGGAGCCGACGCGCTGTCCTGCGGCGAAGGCGTCGTCCTTGAAGACGGAGACATCGCCGAGGTCCGCTTCCAGGGCTTCGGCCGGGCGTTGCGCAATCCCATCCATCGCGAGAAAAAATCAGACCAGCCCGTCCGCGTGAAGTCGCTCGCATAACGCGGCGAAGGAGACACCATGGAAACGCTATCGATCGCACTGCTAGGCACGGGAACCATGGGAGGCGGCATGGCCGCTAACCTGCTCAAGGCCGGCTTCCCCCTCACTGTCTACAACCGCACCCGCGCCAAGGCCGAGCCCTTCGCCGCGCAGGGTGCACGCATCGCCGATACCCCCGCCGCCGCCGTCAAGGGCGCGCATCTCATCCTCTCCATGCTCTCCGACGACGCTGCCTCCCGCGCCGCCTGGACCGGCACTCACGGCGCCCTCGCCGCAGCCGAGCCTGGCGCCATCCTCGTCGAGTGCAGCACGGCCAGCCCCGCATGGGTCGCGGAACTCGCCGCGCTCGCCAAAGCTCGCGGTCTTGAGTTGCTCGACGCCCCCGTCACCGGCAGCCGCGTGCAAGCCGAAGGCGGCCAGCTCACCTTCCTCGTCGGCGGTTCGGAGCAGGCGCTCGACCAGGTGCGCGCACCGCTCGAGGCCATGAGCAAGGAGATCATCCACCTCGGCCCCGTCAGCAGCGGGGTCAAGATGAAGCTCCTCAACAACTTCCTCTGCGGCGTGCAAGTCGCCTCGCTCGCCGAGGGCATGGCCTGGCTCGAGCACAGCGGCCTCGACCGCGACAAGGCGCTCCAGGTGCTCAAGAGCGGAGCACCCGGCAGCCCCCTCATTGCAGGCATCTCCGCGCGCATGGTCAGCGAAGACTACACCGTGAACTTCCTGCTGCGACTCCTTTCCAAGGACCTCGCCTACGCTCACGCAGCCGCTTCGCAGAGCGGCGTCGACCTCACCACCGCGGCTAACGCCCAGCAACTCTTCGACCGTGCCGCCGCCGCCGGCTATGGCGAAAAAGATATGTCCGCAGTCGTCGAGGTGCTTCGCCATCCCGCCCATCCGAAACCGTAGAGCCAACCCACGGAGCCGCTATGCAACCTCGCTCACTTGCACCACGTCACGCTTCCATCTGCTCGCGTCTGCTCTGCATCGCACTCGCCGCCTGCTGCACCAGCGCGATCGCGCAAACGCCGTCCCGGCCTCTCTATCTCAACCCCTCCAAGCCCATCAGCGAGCGCGTCACCAATCTCATCGGCCGCCTCACCCTCGAGGAGAANNGGCTGGAATCAGACCCTGCACGGTGTTTGGTCCAAGGAGCCGACCACTCTCTTCCCCGCGCCGATCGCCATGGGTGCCACTTGGGATCCCGCCCTCGTCCACTCCATCGCCGATGCCATGTCGGACGAGGCGCGCGCTCTCTACAACAGCGGCGCTGAAGGCCCTCGCACGCGCCACGGTCTCGTCTATCGCTCGCCCGTCATCAACCTCGCCCGCGATCCCCGCTGGGGTCGAATCCAGGAGATCTTCAGCGAAGATCCCTACCTCACCGGCGAGATGGGCGTGGCCTACGTCAAGGGCCTGCAGGGCGACGACCTCAACCACCTCAAGCTCGCCGCCACCATCAAGCACTACGCCGTCTACAACGTGGAGAACGGCCGCCAGCACGGCAACGCCGTCGTAGACGATCGCAACCTGATGGAGTACTGGCTGGCCCAGTGGAAAATCGTCGTCACCCAGGCCCATCCGCAGTCGCTGATGTCCTCCTACAACGCCGTCAACGGAACTCCCGATGCCGTCAACCATTTCCTCCTCACCGACATCCTCCGCAACAAGTGGGGCTTTGACGGCTTCGTCACCGACGACCTCGGCGCCGTTGCCCTGCTCACCGGCTCGCGCAAAGGTTCGCAGGAAGTCGGTCAGCGCCTCACCGAAGATCCCGTCCTCGCCACCGCCATGGCCATCAAGGCAGGCAACGACTCCGACGACGCCGAGTTCCAGACCAACATACCCCTCGCCGTCCAGCGCGGCCTGCTCACCACCGACGACGTCGATCGCGCGCTCGGCCGCGTACTTCGTGTCGGCTTCAGGCTCGGCGTCTTCGACCCTCCCGCCGACCAGCCCTACAGCCGCATCTCCATGTCGGTCGTCCGCTCGCCTGAGCACATCGCTCTCTCGCTCAAGGCCGCCGAAGAGTCCATCACCCTGCTCAGCAATCGTCAGAACTTCCTCCCGCTCAAGCAGGACGACATCCACTCGATCGCCGTCATCGGCCCCGCCGCCGGCGAAGACTACGAGACCGGCAACTACTACGGCAAGCCCTTCCGCAAGATCAGCCCCTTCGAAGGCATCCGCCAATTCCTCGGCAAGAACGCGCGCGTAGAGTTCGAGCAGGGAACCGGCTTCACCGACGCCGCCGATCCTGCAGCCATCAAGCGCGCCGCCGATCTGGCCCGCAAATCCGACGTCGTCATCCTCTGCCTCGGCACCAACCTCAAGGTCGAAGCCGAAGGCCATGACCGCCGCGACCTCAATCTTCCCGGCGCACAGGAGCAGCTCCTCGAAGCCGTTTACGCTGCCAACCCGAAGACCGTGCTGGTCCTGATGAACGCTGGCCCGCTCGCCGTCACCTGGGCCAACGATCACCTGCCCGCCATCCTCGAAGCCTGGTACCCCGGCGAGATGGGAGGCGTCGCCATTGCGCGGGCGCTGTTCGGAGCGGACGATCCCGGCGGCCACCTTCCCTACACCGTCTACGCCAGCCTCGACGGCGTTCCCCCGTCGCGCGAGTACGACATCTCCAAGGGCTTCACCTACATGTACCTCAAAGGTGTTCCGCTCTACGCCTTCGGCCACGGCCTCAGCTACACTCGCTTCGACTACAGCGACCTCAAGCTCTCTTCTTCATCGAGCGCTGCCACCGGCACCGTACAGGTCTCGTTCAACATTAAGAATGTAGGCGCGGTGGAAGGCTCAGACGTGGCGCAGCTCTACACCCACCAGGAGCACAGCTTCACCTACCAGCCCATCGAGAGCCTGCGCGCCTTTAAGCGCGTCGACCTGCAGCCCGGCGAGATGACGCACGTTCAGTTCTCGCTGCCCATCGCGCAGTTGGCCTTCTACGACGTCCGCGCCAAAGGCTTACGCGTCGAGCCGGGAGCCTTCGATATCCTGGTCGGCAGCGCCTCTGACGAAATCCGCCTGCGCTCTCACCTGCAG